>CAYPTZ010000106.1:7495-8744 GCA_964413395.1 uncultured archaeon
CTAAAGATTTAATTTCACCATCTTCAATGAAGGGTGATAGTTGCATCTTATCTCCAATGATAACCCACTTCTTTGCTAACATGGCAGGAACTAAAAACTCTTGTAAAGTCGTTTTACTTGCTTCATCAATAATTAAAAGGTCAAAAGGTTCGTCAATTTTAAATTCCATATTATCAAAGGCTGAATATCTCAAAATTCCCAATGTAGTTCCACAAATAACATTTGCTGAATCTAAAATAAAATCTTTAAGTGCTCCATGTTCTTCTTCTAATGTTTGAATATAATGTTTTTGAGATTGTGATCTTTTATTTTGTGGGATTTTCATCATTCTATCTAAAATTTTTTTTGATTCTTCCTTTACTACATTTTTCAAAAGATATTTTTGAGCTAAAGTAGATACCTTTCCATCAACACCAATTCTGATCGGAAAAATATGTAACTCTTCCCTTTTTTTTCTTCTATGATCAATACGCTCGAGTACATTATCTATAGCTACATTTGTAGATGCCACCATAATAACACGTAAACCTTTCATGGTTGCATGGTGTAAAATTTCTAAAATGGTCGTTGTTTTGCCCGATCCTGGTGGTCCTTCAAGTATCGCAAAATCAGGAGTGTTTAATGCTTTATGAACAAATTTTCTTTGTTCTATAACTCCTGGGTAATCATCACGGTAAAGATATTGCCATTCATCAGGTTCTATTTTCCAATTTTCTTCAATCTCGGAATCTATGTCATTGGAATTTTTTTCAAACAAAGATAACAATTTATTTTGATAATCTCTGGGTCTTTCAATTAAAGAAACTAGTGCCTGTATCTTTTTTTCTAAATTATCTAACCAAAATTCTAATTCCACATTTCTTATATTATTTGGAATATTTGTGGTTTCAATAAAAAATGCTTTTTCTTTTTTGTAGAAATTTTTAATTCGATATTTTTTTTCCTGTGTTTGAGATCTATTTCTTTTCTTCTCTCTGGAAATCCTTTCTTCTTCCTTCCCATTAAAACGTACATAAGTTTTAAATTTGCTTATCATTTTATACGCCTCCTCATCGCTGTTAGACTTTAATACAAATTCAAAATAGTTTCCTGAAAGAGGAATAATATTGACATTATAATGTTTAGAATTAAGTACAATTTTTTCACTGATTTCTTGGTTAATTTTCGGTTCAATCATAATTTGGGATTTATTATCCGGGATGGATGTTATTTTGAAAGTTTTTTTTCCAATTTGAAGTAATTTTTTCTT
>CAYPTZ010000107.1:0-8717 GCA_964413395.1 uncultured archaeon
AGAACCTTCCCATGAATTTAGCCATTGATGACGCAGTGGTCAATCCTGAAGTCTATTGGATTTCGCAAGTTGAAGCAGATATAGTTGCGGAAAAATTCATGGTAGGACCTCATGGCTCTGTGGATCCGGACAATGGTTTCTGGAATAGTCTTTTCCGATGGAATTAGTCTCCCTAGATATTTCATTTTTTTTTCTTTTACATCATCTCCATGCTTTAAAACACATTTATGAAATCTTGTCGCTTTTACAAAATAGATCTTTATTTTTTTCTGGTATAACTCTACTTTGATTCAATTTACGCAATATTTCTCTTTTGAAGGCATTTGTAAGAATCATTGATCTCTCCCTTTTTTTTCATTTCGTTTTACACCTTCCGATCTTTCCCTTCTTTCCGATTTTATTTCATTTCTCAATGCCTAACTATAAAAACTATGTCAACATAATAAATATCAATGCCCAAGTCATTAATAGGAATATGCTCAAAATGCTCACTGCCTATTGAATTATGTGTTTGTGAAGCACTACAACAAGAAGAACAAAAAATTACCATATTTGTAGATAAACGAAAATGGGGGAAAGCGATGACAGTGATAAACTTTCAAAATTTCGCTGGAGCCAATTTAAAGAAATTAGCCAAAAAGGCGAAAGGGTACTGCGCTTCGGGCGGTACCGTAAAAGGAAATACAGTCGAGGTCCAAGGCGATCATCGGCAGAAATTAAAAAATTTCCTGTTAAATATCGGGTACAACGAAGAAAATATCGAAATCATTTAAAACTCTGTTTTTTTTTACTGAAGTTTTTGAAAGGTTCGCGGGTTTTATATAGCCAGAGAAGTTTTTTCAGGATTTTTTTTCACTTGGTTAATCCACAGGGTGGTCATTTTAGAAAGTGGTAGGAAATGTGCTCACAAATCCTAGAAAAAAGAATATCTTCTGAAAAGTTGATCCTAATCAGAATGATTATTATCATAAACTAGGAAAAATCACAATATTGTGGTTTAGATCTGATTTTCTTCCAAACCATTTTATATATAGAAAAAGTCTAAATTCATATATCAAACCATGTTTCACATGAGATTCGATAATTGTCAATAAGGGATGAAAAATGAAGACGAAATATAAAATTACTGTTACTGTAGCAATAATAACTCTTCTAGGGGCTTCGATGTTCTTAATATCGGCACAATCGACCACTTCGGGGCATTCTGTGGGGGATGAAATTATCTATGGAGTAAATTTTAATACGAATGATATATCACGGGAAAATCAATCAGCCTATCTTAAAGTTGAGATAGCGAATATTGATTCTGGGGAGGGTATGTATGTTGCTTTGTGCGATATATATGCTGCCGAAAATTTTAGTGACTTGTCCACATCACTTGAAGAAAGTAATTTTGAGTGTACTATTTTTAATTCAGTTCTAATGGCACAGGAATATCTTCACCAAGAAACTATTTTTGTGAATTTTTTTGCAGAACCGGGCTTTCAAATAGGCACCTATACAGATGAGCTCATAGTTCTTCTGGCTGACTCATTTTCAGGAGAGTTTAGCATTATATCAATAAATGAAACATACGGAATCAGGACGACTGATGATAATGGGGGATCTGTACAAATTACTGAACAGGTATTTAATGCCGATGGGATTTTAGTCTATTTAAAAATGTGGGATATTAACACAGTTACAAATATATACACCTTGGTAGAATATTCGGTGATTTCATATACGATGGCGGCAATCACGACAACTGATACCGACCCAACCGATATTACGACTACGACCACAACAACCACGACATCTGGTGAGACTAATACAACTGAAAGCAACCCGGCGGACGAGGAACCCTTTACGATTTCGGGGTATCCATATGTTGTATTAATTGGCAGTGGTGCAATTTACCTTTCATTAATGGGAAAAAGAAAAAATGAATTGACAATGAAATCTTAAACGAGATCCATTTTTTTAGTCGTAACCTATGTTTTTTTTTAATTTTTTGATGGAAACTATTCCAGAGATATTTAAATGTATATTAATAATGTAATAAGTAACCAAAAAAAAAAAAATCAACACAGTTGATGGGACATTTTTAGTGAAAATTATGAGCAAAATAAACCAAAAGCAAGTTTCGAAAGGAAATATTAAGAAAATCCTACTGATAATTACATTTATTGGCATCTTCATGCCTTGGGCTAATATCAATTCCAAAGCTTCCGTAGACACCACGGACCGAACTGAAGTAATAAAAGCATTTCCAGTGAATGCAGCTGCAGATCCAACCGCCTTTATCTCGGTATGGGATACATTAAAAATAAGCACAGGGTCGAGTGCGGCTAATCAAATAAAATTACCTGTGATGGACAGGGGCACTTATAATTTTTTTGTAGATTGGGGAGATAGTACAACCAATACATTCACAAATGCGAATTACACTGAGGCTATTCATACATATTCTGTAGGAAGTGTTTATGTTGTTACTATTACTGGAACATTTATTGGTTGGCAATTTTATCTTTCTAGGGATCAAGTAAAATTGCTTGATATCCAGCAATGGGGAACTTTACAATTAGGAGATTCATTGGGCCATTTTACTGACTGTCATAATTTAAAACTCACTGCAACTGATAATTTGAACTTAACAGGTACAACAAGTTTAAATGGTATGTTTGCCGGTTGTTATAATCTTGGGAGTAGTGGCAATATGAATGGTTGGGATGTTTCTAATGTGATAAATATGGCCTCAATGTTCTATGAAGCGGCAACATTTAACCAACCTCTCGGAGATTGGGATGTCTCTAGTGTGACTGAAATGGATTTTATGTTCTCGGGTGCTGATGCCTTTAACCAACCTATAGGGGATTGGGATGTTTCCAATGTGATTTCGATGTTTTATATGTTCTCTAGGGCTGGAGTATTTAACCAGCCTATCATGGATTGGGACGTTTCCAGCGTATTAGGGATGGATTATATGTTCTATGATGCGGATGCTTTTAACCAGCCTATAGGAGATTGGGACGTTTCCAGCGTATTAAGGATGGATTATATGTTCAACGATGCAGATACGTTTAACCAACCTCTCGGCAATTGGGATGTCTCCATTGTTTATACTATGGATTTTATGTTTGCTAGTGCAGATACGTTTAACCAACCTCTCGGCAATTGGGATGTTTCCAGTGTGATTCAAATGAAGAGTATGTTCGCTGGTGTTTCATTATCCCCTGAAAATTATGATCACTTGTTGTTGGGGTGGTCGCAATTATCTCTACAAAATGATGTGGTATTTGATGCAGGTAACTCACAATATACCTCTGCAGGAGAAGAAGCACGGGAAAATATTATCGATACATTTAATTGGGAAATTCAAGATGGGGGGGAATTGAAATTAACCTTTTTAGATGGAAATGGTGATTTTAGGCTCCCTTCTTATCCTTTTGAAAGTATTGCTGCATTTGGCTTGTTCGCGATTGTTTGGATAGCACAAAAACGAAAATATCGAATATAATTGTATCATCGAAATTGGGCAAAATTTACCCTTCATTTTTTATACTACTTTCTTTAAAGTATTCAAATCACAATTTTAATTTCTATAGAGTGCCGCTCATTCATTTATCTTTTGAAATTTAGACACAAAAAAACCTATAGTATGATGAAGAGAGGGAAATAACCGACCAGTTCCTGGAATAGGCTTACCATTAATAAGGTAACTCGGAGAAAACCATTGTGGGAGGGATAGGGGTTTAAAATTTTCAGGTAATTGAGTTATTTGGAATTCTCCTTCTTCAACGTATAGACTACAAGTCGTATACACCAAGATACCATCCGGTTTTAATAAATCTGTAGCAGAAGCCAAAATTTTTTCTTGAAGCTTTATATGACGGGCAAGAAATCTACTATTTTGTTTCCACTTTAATTCTGGATTAGTGGAAAAAATGCCACTTCCAGTACAGGGGGCATCAATTAAGATTTTATCAAATTGACACTTTAATTTGGATATAGGAATCGAATCATTGCAACTATCAGATTGAATGAGATGTATATTTTTTATTCCAAATTTGTGGCTAAGGGTTTTCATTGAACGAATGCGTCCAGAATTAAAATCATTTGCGATGATTAGAGCTTCATTGTTGGACTTTTCAGCAATTAAACTGGATTTCATACCAGGAGCAGCACAAAAATCACCAATTATTTCCTGAGGATTTGGTTCTAATAATGAAATGGATAATATTGAGGCTTTATCTTGAATAATGATTTTTCCTTCTTCTAACCATTTATTGTGAATAATTTTAATTTTATCTTTTACAGAAATTGAAAATAAATAGCGAAAATCATTATCCTTTTGATAATTTATATTCTGTAGTAAAAAATATCTACATAGATCTTTATTAAATTGCATTAGCTCTTCCTTGTTAAATTTTAATTGGTTAATTCTTAAGGAGAAAAATCCTTTCCTAGCTCGTTTATCTAAAAAATTCATATTTTTGATAATGTCAGCTAATGGCATATATGGGCGTAATTTTTGAATAGTAAATGATGGGATTGAATGCTTTATGCTTATATTTTCTTCTTCTTGCTTCTTTTGCAATGCAATGTCCCAATTAAAAGAAAAAATTTTTATAATTAGAGATCTAATTGATTTTATTTGGTTTTTGTCAAAATTCATTTTTGGAAGTTCTAAAAATAGTTCTTCTTTCGATGAGTTTTCATGATGAATTCTGATGATAAAATAATAAAGTAATCCTTGGTATTGTTGAACTAAATTTGCTGAAAAATTTGATGATCTTAAAGTTTTTTTCAAGATAAAATTAATATTATTCCAATATCTAATTATTTCTAGTCGATAATGGCGAATAAATTTTCGTTGATTATTAGAAATGTTTTTAATAAGTTGATTTTGATGTAATGTTTCAAATTTAGCTTTAATCTTGTCAAAAGGAACCTTTTTATATCTTATTATTTCAGATTGGATAATTTGATTAAGAATCTTAAAGATTTCAGATGATAAAATAGTTGTTTTTGTACTAGATTCATTTTCAGTAAACATTACTATTTCATAAAAAGTATTATTTGATTTAAATATCTATTTTCGCGGGTAAATATATTGTAAAAGTTGTACCTATATTCATTTCTGAATTAACAGTGATATTTCCCCCGTGTCTGTGAATAATATTATATGAAGTGGCCAATCCTAATCCATTCCCATATTTTTTTGTAGTAAAATAAGGAGTAAATAATTGAACTAAATTTTTTTGAGAAATCCCAATTCCAGTATCGATTATTTCAATTTTAACATATTTTCCATTTTTTAAACCTAAGATATTATTTAACTCTACTTCAATATTATTAACAATAAATGTGATTTTTCCTTCATTTGGTATGGCTTGAACAGCATTGATGATTAAATTATTAAAAACTTGACTTAATTGACCTTTATCTGCTTCAATTTTCCACAAATTTGCTTCAAAATCAAAAAGACAAAATACTTTTGTTCCTCTAAGTGAAAATTTAGCTGTTTCTGAAATCAATTCTTCTAAGGAAGTTTCCGATTTTATTGGTGCACCTCCCTTTGCAAAAGATAATAATTGTTGTGTTAATTTTCCTGCTTGTATAGTTGCATTTTCTGCATCATTTAAAATATCAAAAAAATTTGAATCATCTTCTATTTCTAATTTAGCAATACTAATATTTCCTAATATTGAAGTAAATATATTATTAAGATCGTGAGCAATTCCTCCTGCTAGAAAACTGATTGATTTCATATTCTCTGCACGTAATTGTTCTGATTCCAATTGTCTTTTTTCCGTATTATTTTTAAAAAAGATAATTGCTCTGAAAAAATCACCCTTATTATCATATTTTATGATAGTTTTTTGCCATATTGGGATTATTTGTCCATTTTTTTTTTTAAGGTCAAATTCTTCGATGAATTCTTCTTTTTTTGACAAAGAATTTGAATGAATTTTTGAATTTAGATTTAAATTTTCAAAAAATATTCTAAGGAATTTAGAATTATTAAGATCATTTTCTATGATATCAAAATAATCTAAAAATTGAGTATTATATTTAATGATCTTTCTATTTTTATCCAATAATATTATCCCTTCAAGGTTTTCATTTAAAAAATCTTGGAGAATATCCTCTTCAATAACATTTCCACCTTTTTTGAGTGATAATTTTTCAAATTCTGGATTTTCTTTTTGAAATTGGAAAATATGATTCATAATAAAAATTCCTTTGAAATTGGAATAGAATTTCATCTAATTTTTATAATTCACAATTATTATTACTGATATTTTGTTTTGTTTTTAGTTCTTAAGTTCACTTAAAATGCTTAATTATATTATTAAAATCTATATTGATATATTTTTGCAAAAATTTTTTTTTTTTTTAAACAAAATTTACCAAAATATTTTTTAATTTATTTTTGATTTTTCTTTTATTTATTTGCATCTTTTAATTCCAAGGTACGTTGAATTAAAATCTCTTTATTCGTTTCAATTTCAACTTCTATTTTATCGGAAATCTTTTTCCACCATATAACTGCAGGAATATAAAATAATATAGAAATGAAAATGATTAATTTCAAATCAGGTGAGATGAATAAAAATTCAAGTAGAGTAAATTGGAATGCTAATAAAAGAGATGTAAATCCTCTACCCATTTGTCCCGAACAGTTCAATAATCCTTGACTGGTTCCTGCAATTTCAGGTAGATTTATTTCTAATAAGGTTGGGCTCCTATTTATTGAAACAGGGGCAGCAAACAAACCTCCTAGTAAAAGGAGTACGAAATAAAAGTAATAAGAAGGATATTCTTTAAAAATGGCTGAGACAATAGAAAAATAATCCGATACACTGAAGGAAATATTATTAGGATCTATATTATTGGTTAAATTTAATGTTGAATAATCTATTGGAACAACACAAAAAAGAGCGATTAAAAATAAAGGAATAGAGCCAATTAGAAAGATATAGGTATATTTAGGGCGTAATTTTTTATTTTTTTTATGTATTTTATCAAAAATTGGGCCAAAAATTAAAGTTCCAAACATATAACCCCCTCCTGCCCCCGCGGCGAAAATTCCTGCGACTTGATCTCTCAATGATGCAGGAATTGACATAAATGGACCATTAATTAAAAAATATATCATAAATGTGCCAATTGTTGCCCCTGGAATAACATATACAAATCCCATATAAATTATCCATTGATTAGTTTTCTTTTGCCATAGTTTTTTTAAATCCTCAAGATTTATTGTGAAATCGTAGCTAATAATCCCTTCGCGGATTTTATGGCCTAATTCTTCATCAACTTCCTCAATTGAACTCGAAGCTTTGTTTGGAAGGTGCCATCCTACAAGTAAATATGCGATTATAGAAGAAATTATTAGAAAGCCTGAAATTAAGGCTAAAAGTAAAAATGAGTATTTCCATTCAAATCCATAGAGATTTAAAGGGCTTAAAAAAACGGACATAAAATTGCCAATTAAACTACTTATTGCAACAATAAAGGCTATACTGGCAAAAACTGAAGACCAATGTTTAGTAGGAAAAAGATCTGCAATAATTGAATATGTTGCAGGAATCTGAGCTCCAAATCCAACAGCAGTTATCATTCTTCCTATAGTAAAAATGAGAAAATTTGATGAAAAAGCAGTAATAATTAAACCAATAAATAACGATAAAGAAGCTAAAAATAGAACTTTATTCCGATTAAATTTATCATTAATATACCCCCAAAATAGTCCAACAATTGCCGCAGTTATAATAAAAATGGCTTCCTCGATAAATATTGGGACAGGACTTGAAATACTGTAGGTTTCTTGGATTCTATGATAAATAGAAGGAACTAAATTTGTATTGATTGCTCCAACAAAAATAAATGAATATAATATTAAAATTGTAAATAGTTTTCTCAGAGTAATTTTAATATCTTTTTCGAATTTATGATTATCTATTTGATTTTCCATAGTATTTCAGTTCTGTGAAATTTGTATACATTAATATTGTAAGTATATCAACATTTTAAGTGAGAGTTATTTTTGACATTTTTGACATTTTTTTTTTGAAATAGGTATTTTTTCCCCGCAATTATCACAATAATAATGAAGCTGACCCTTTTTAATTGCGATTTCTCGTATTTCTGATATTTTTTTTTCTCTATCTAATTCTGGTGTTTGGTAGAAATTAGTATCATTGGTTATATCTACCTTTTTCCCTTTTATTTTTAAATATGTTGAAAAGAACAATGAAGGAAACCAAAAATAAGGAAGATTTTCAAGTAATTGTTTGCAAAATTCAAATAAAAAAATTTTTCCATAATGAAAATCATCTGGATTTAACCATAATTCAAAATTTGATTGATTTAAATTAAAAAGTTCTAATACTGGTTCTAAATATAACGACTGAAGAATAATTGGAACCAATATTCCTATTATAATGATTAAAAACATGGATAAAAAATTATTTGTTAAGTAGTATTTTGCATTTCTATAGGCTTCCTTTCCTGTTTTCCCATCTAAGGTAATTGATACTAAAGAAAATAAGACATAACTCATTATGATTATCCCTGGAAATATAAATAAATATGCCCCGATTGCAATTAAAAAAGAACCTCCAATGATATAAAATAATGAAGATTTAAATTTTGATTTATTAGAAAATGGGGCCTTTATTGAACTTATCCATGTGCATGTTGAATCATTATTATTCAGGTATAAATCG
>CAYPTZ010000108.1:0-2181 GCA_964413395.1 uncultured archaeon
TAATGAGAATGATGATATAGTAGATCGAAATATTACTTTAAACACAAAATACGAATCAATAACAGACAAAACTACAGATATTGCTAGTTTCCTATGTATTTCTTTAGGAATCCCAATTATTATTGGTTTAATTGCCTCATTAATTTCTTTAGAAATAATCTCTTTTTAGTTGCATTATTTAATTTAGCAGGTCTTTTTAGATATTCTCCAGAGTCAAATAAAGCCTTAACACCTAAGAGCTTCCGAAATAAAATTATATATCGCACTTTGCTCTTCATTTGTCTTTTTGGTTCCATTAGTGGACTACTACCCAGTCGACATATCGATTTATGGATTTTTGCTTTAATTGTTTTGGTATTTTTAGGAATATTAATTTGGTTATTCAAACGATCTGAAGAAATTTATAAAATTTCGATAAAATGGCGATTGTTATTTGCATTAGTAGCAATTATTGATTTCATTTTGATGTTGATCTTTTTTGTTTTCTTTCGATCTTAATTTTTTTCTAAAATCACTTGAATATCTAATTACTCAAAAAATTTAAATTTACATTCAATTTTTGAAATTTTGCAATTAGTATCTCATTTTTCACCCATAATTTGATCTACTCCATTATTTTTTTGTTTTTTATAATTGAGCATCCTTTTCGTCGGATTAATAAAAAGAGTGTGAACTTAATAGTTGTAAGAAATTTTGTCGCCTCGATAAAATACTCACCGACATTAATTTTCAGAGCTAAATAACAGAGATAAAACAAAACTAAAAACAAAAAAAACACAACTTCAATTTAAGTCGTCCGACAAAATCACAAGTTAGAGTAATAAAAATAATTTTTCGCGAAATTTGTCGCCATTATTTGATAACTCTTTGTATTTAAACTGGAATCTATAAAAATTTTAACTCTATTTCTTAAATAACCTAAAAAAATTACAATATATTAAGCATATCTACATAAGATCTACATCATATTTATAAAAGTGAAAAAAAATGAGTATGTATAAAAAATTTTTATTGAAAAAACATTTTTGGCCTCAAGGAAATAAAAAGAAGAACAATCAAACTTGTTATGTAAAACATGAAGTCAATTCAGGTGGAGTTTACGCATACATTCAACAAAAGGGAGTTAAAATTGTTGCTAAAAATCAAACTCGTTTTTTTAATAACTTTAATGACCTTGATGAATATCTTGATAAATTATCTATAGATATGAGAGATGGAACGGAAGAATTTATAAAAATATTAAATCGAGCATCTAACACGAAGACACTAAGAAAATTTTCCTTTTAACTGAAATTTAGAGCTTATTTGAAGACTTTTTAAAATTTATTTACAAATTAATATTAATATAAAAAAAATGTAAATAAAATCCAATAACCGTACAAATCGCTGCAAACATTAGCCAAAATCCATCTGGCCAATCTCTTTTCTTTAAAATGCGGGGATCTATAAAAATGAATGGGATAAATACTAGAAAGAGAACAATAACAAAAGTACTTATTTTTAAACTAGGAAAAACTACAGTTTTTAGCCCCTGACTATAAAAATATAGCCCTAAAATAACTATTGGAATATGTAATGTAATTTTTTCTAAGATTACCCATATATCTATTTTTTCTGGTGAATATTGCCCTCCTTGAGGTAATACACTTTCACCATGCTTAATTTTATAAAAAAATGGAATGTCAAATATAAAAATACATAAAAACATCATAGGGAAAGAGGCTGTAACGATTAAATTAAAAACTTCTAGTTTGAAATTAAGCATCATTGCCCCAAAACAATAAAGTACTAAAAATCTACTCAGAAAAAACCTTTCATATTTTAGCTGTTCTTTCAATTTTATCTCAGTTAACCAAATTCTAAAAATTATTCCGAATATTCCTACTAATATTAGAGCAAAACTCATAGATTCTAGTTCAGGTATGAAACATGAAATAAGTATCTATTGGTGATTAAATTTAACAATAATAAAACAAAACAAAGAAAAAAAGGTAAAGAAAAAAAAGGATATTTATTTCTTCTTAGGTGCAGGTTTTGATTTCTTTTTGGAATCTAATTCTTTCACTTTAGGGACTTCTTTGAAATCAATAGTATTCCAAACGGATTTAGTTTCTTTCTTCTGAAGATCTTCAACATCTTTCACTTGAGTAACCTTCTTCTTAGATACTTCTTTAGCATCCA
>CAYPTZ010000108.1:2281-8701 GCA_964413395.1 uncultured archaeon
CTTTTTTGACTGCAACATCTTTCTTAGATACTTCTTTAGCATCTACTTTTTTGACTGCAACATCTTTCTTAGATACTTCTTTAGCATCTACTTTTTTGACAGGTTCGATTTTAGTTCCCTTTTTCGCAACATCAGCTTTTGTTAACGCAGCAGCTCCAACACCAGCTGCAACACCGGATTTCACAATTTTTGATTTTATTTGTCCTTGAGTTTTTCCGGGAAGATCTTTTCCAATCATTTCCATATATTTTGCAGCAAAAAGATCTTTTCCAGATTTTGCAGGTACATTTAAGAATTTACCGTGTTTGATGGCCTTTTTCATCTTTCTGATATTGCGAATAATCTTAGGATATTTGTACACCCGTTGATAAGCAATAAAAGCGGCACTCAATCCCGCTATAGCACTACCCATTAAAATTAATAACCAAGTTGGAATGGCAGCAGGATCTATCACAATAACCGTGAAAGTATAAGTTTCAAAATTATAATTTTCATCCTTTTCAACAGTTACAACAAATACATATTGCCCAGGTGCAAGATTGTTAAAAGAATGGCTATATAAGCCACTAGCATCAACTTCACTTAATTGCCCAGAATACTCACTATTAGAATATGTGATATTACATCCAGTGATATTCATATTAAAATCATCATTCTCTACCCATAAATCAAGATCAAAATCTTCACCATAATCAATTGTGTATGTGTTGTTTTCATTTGGGGTTCGAACTATACTATTCATAGGTCTTATATCGATACGAATTTTTTCATATCCTTCAATATAATTTTCACCTCTTACATAAAAAGACACATAAATTGGCCCTAAATCTAATGCTGATGTATCGAGAGTATAGGTATAGCTATTCCCATCAATAACAAAATCATCTATATCTCCACTAATATCACTACCGATTATTTCAGGTTCTGCACCTAAAATAGGATTAGTATCTTCATCATAATAAATCCCTTCTATAGTAAGCTGAGTATTTATTGGAACTTCTATAAATGGACTTGCGTCTATAGCCACTAATGAACCTCCTAATTTCAAATTCATTGTAGAAGGTCGCCCAATTATTTTAATTTCAAGTAATAACATACTTGGTTCATATATAGTTTCATTTATCTGTGGAATAATACGTAGTTGATAAGTATTTCCTGATAGAGTTGTTGAAGTACTAAAATCGAGAGAATAGATACCAGCAAGTCCAGGCTCTATTATTGAAGTATGTGAATCAACCCATACAACATCAAAATTTGTGGCCCCAATTCCAACTCCATTATCATTTCGTGTATAATTAAAATCTATGGTAAAATCATCCCCCCAAACAACATCATAACTTACTGCTTCATCTAAGGTTTTAATTTCCATGGGTTTTGCAACACCAGTTTCTATTACAGTGTATGCAACATCTAAACTAACATCATGTATTATAATTGAAATGTTATCAGTTAATAAAATTTCATCTGGTAGATATAATTCTATTTTCAGCTCAACTGATTCATTATGATGTCCAGAAATTAATGAAGCCACATTAAACCCAGTCCCACCATTAAGTTCTTGCATACTACCGCTAGTTGCAGTACTTAAATCTAAAAACTCATAATGCCAATTATCTCTCACATATACGCGTATTCTTGCATTTGGAGAATCAACAGGCCACGGATCTGAAAGAGTATAATTCAATTTAAAAATAGCTTCATCAATTGAAATATCTAGTGATGTAGTTTCATTTGTTGGTAAAAATTCTGCTTCAGATTGATTCAACGGAATCATATTTTGGGTAAATTCAATTGTCGATATTTGATCTATCTGTTTTTGGTAAGTGAAATTTAAACTAAAATCTTTAATTGCTAATAAATAGAATGTATCACTGTCTTGTGCCCAATTATCTTCACACCATAATCGCATACCGAGAGTTATTTTAAAATTTTGATAATCATTTTTTAAGGCAGATGTTAAAAAGTAAATTAAATTATCTTCATTTATTGAATTCATTAAAGTATCTGGCAGGATTGAATGTCCCCACTCATCTCCAGCACCTAAATCTACTGTTTGATACCAAGAAACCTCATTTATACTATTATTATCTAAATCAGATAATTGAATATAGTATCGAACATAATCACCTGTAGAAAATTGAGTGTTTCCTGCCCCAACTGCATCACCAGGGCATTCTAATCCTCCATCTTCAATAGGATTATCCGTATTGGCACTGTACATTTCAACATCTCCATTAACTGTTGATGAAATGGATGCATTTGTAATAACATAATCTGACATATTAGTTGGTAATGATACTTCTCTAGACCATTGAACACTTGGAGATTGATCCGAAGATTCACCCCACCAATCATGCGAAACCCATAATCCATTTCCATTTATACCATATCGGTCTGGTCTATCCGGAAAATTAGGATTATCTTCGTCTTCCCAATATCCATCATCATCAAAGGTTGTTTCATCTTCAACTAAGGAATAACTTCGTTCATCTCCAATGATTTTCATATTCCCTTGTGACCCAGTAACCAAATCAGATTCTACATCATCATCAATACTACCTGAAGTATCCGTAGCAGTCCAAATTGAAGTCCCACCGTCGAAACTTGTATCTTGAATTAATTGTTTTGACCCTATTGTAGTACCCACAGTATATTGTGCTGCAGAGGAAGGGGCATTAATCTCACCTAATATTTGTTCGGTAGTATTATCATCTATAATTGCATCTCCGCTTTCATTTATCTGAGTAATAAATGAAATACTTAAAATCGAAATTGCTAAAAGTGCAAAGAATTTTGTTGTATAATTATTTTTCACCATTTTAATTACCTCCATCTGAAAGATTTTCTCTCCAGAATTCTATTCTTTTAACGAGAATTTTTTTCTTGAAATCATCAAGAAAAGGTCTTCCCTTGAGTTCATCAACCCATTTTAAAATGTCAGATGAAATTTTTGGTTTAGAATCTTTTCGTGAAACAATATCATGAAGAGATTGTAATGAAGCAAGCACTTCATTTGGTTTAGCCTTTTCAATTAGTGCAGATAGATCCTTTAATATCGGTTCGATTTGCCCACTAAATGATATGGCTTCATCTTGGATTGGTTTTTTACTTGATGGAACCATTTTATTTACATTTTTATTGGTATTAACTTGATTCGAATCGTCATCTTCCTCTTCAAACCTTCCGTGCATTGAACTAATTGCCGCAGAAGCTAAAGGTGTTTTCTTTTTCATTTCAGGAAAACCAGGAACTTTAGTTTTGATTTCTGAAGACTCGATTGATGGTGCAGATATTTTTGGCGAAGCTAAAACCGGTGCAGCAATTGGTTCAGAGCCAACATTCGAAGCAGATGCAATAGAAGCTGATGCAATAGAAGCTGATGCACTTGAAGTAGGTCCGCTTGAAGCATCCATACTCGTATCGATAATAGGATAGCATTTCGTATCAAAACCGGCAGGAATATTTTTAGTTGCGCCAACCCAAGCATCTTCTAATACAGGAACAAATATTTTAATGTGTTCTGTCAAGACACTTCCAACGGCAGCTAATTCTACTACTTTATTAGAACCAGTATCTTTTTTATTAATAATTCCAAGAATAATTTCTTCATAATCTCGACTGACAGCCCATAAATTCTGTAGCGTTCGGTGGCGATAATCGATATTATGACGGCTATCAAAGAATTTGAGTTTTTCTCTATGATCAGGATCATTTTTATTAATAAATGTACAAATTCGTATGTTAATTCGATCCTTAACAGATTTTAGTGGTTCAATATCAATATCAGATAATGTAGGGGCAACAATTAAAATTTTCATCTTCAATCGGTCTAATGTATCGTTAATTTGAGCCACCATACCAGCAGGGGATCTTATAAACCAAACATCTTGCATTGTAAAGTTGATTGAACCTTTTGATAATTCCCAAAAGTCTTTAATCGTGGCAATGTTCATATCAATTTGCTCTGCCATTTTACCCAAAATATCATCAAGAGTAATAACAACTTTTTCAGAAAAGTCATCTTTCAAAGACCCAAATGAATCCATTACAACATCTGAAATATTTAATAATTTATTTTGAGTTTTAGATAGACTTTCATCAAATTGAGTTAGGACATTAGTAAAGGATTCCCGTAATCCATCACCCATTTCGCCAGCACTACTTGCCATATCACCAATTTGGGAATTTAGTTGATTTAAAATGGTTTTGAATTTTTGTTCAAATTGGCTTTGAAATTCATCTCTAATTTTTTCCATTTGTAAATCGATATTTGTTTGAATAATATTGTCTACAGTCTTAACAACAACTCCAAGTTGTAATTTTTCTATATTGGTGGATATTTTTTGCTTTAATAATTCAAATTGATTGAATAAATTAATATAATGCTCATCCAACAAGGAGATACTTTCATCTCGCAGAGAATTAATAGACGCGACAATATCTTTTTGTTCTTGAAGTTTTCCTAATGAATTATCAAGATTCTTTTTTTGTTTATCGATATCTTTCGTTAAATTTTCTTTAATACCTTTAAGATATCTCACAAAATCAGTTAAATTTTGAACTCCATCGGTTTTATTCTCAAAGGATAAAAATGAAGAATGAAGTTCAGTTGGAGTTGAAATTTTAATCCCCCGAATTACATCTGAAAAATTGTTTAACTGAGCAAGCAAGGCAGCATAAGGTGGTAATGCTTGATAATAATTAGTGGTACCTTGTAATTTTTGAAATAATCCTTTTTCAATAAATTTCAATACAATCTTTTCAATCAGCTTTTTTGGGAGATGCATCATGATGGCCATTTCACCGATTGTGATTGGTCCTTTTCCAGAGCATTTTAAATACAATGTAATTTCTTCTGAAGACAATCCTAATCGTTTTAATACATCTTTGGAAATTTCTTGATGTTGAACCTTTTCTACTTCTTCTTCAAGTTTGAATGATTGTACATCATAATTTTTATCTAATTGAATAGTTAATTTATGTACCGGATTTCCATGCGAACTCTCCAATATTATTGGAAATACATCTTTGGACGCAGGTTTATTATCTAAATTGAATTTGATATCCTTTAGACATTTTTTACATTTGTATTTAATTTGTTTAGGTTTTTTCGTTGCCATTTAATTCACCTTTTTAATTAGAGCCCAATTTTATCATTATAAGTGTTTTCCAGAAGTTCAAGCCCAATTAGAGCAACTTCTCTTGTAATAGGGGAATATTTTGCAGATCTTTTTCCACCAATTTTTAATATTGCCCGATCATTTATTGTATTAACCAGATATTCTGGAAAGATAATAATTGGGGCAATTTCAGCGATTAAACAAATCCATTGTCTTCCTGCAGTATCTTTAATAATTTTAATAATGTTATCATTATCAAGTTTATTCAATACATATTTTACATTGGTAAATTCTGAAAGAACATTTGGAATTTTCTTCATTGGATAAGAATGTGTTTCCAACAATGCGAGAAAATCATAAATATCAGGATCCATTAAATATTGGGCTAAAGTTTCACTTTCAGTAACCATTTGTCTTAATGGATCATAATCTTCATAAAATTTGCTCAGCTCTTTCATATATTGGTTGCCAATATATGCATTATTTTTCATATCCTTTATTAATTCTGATGGAGGTTTTCTTATTAACCCAACATCTTTAATTAAAAAGAGATATTCTCCTTCACCTTTCAATTTTCCAGTATGCTTTTCTACTTTCCCACGAGCCCAGTCTCTTCGCACAATATTCAACTCAATTAAAGGTTTTAATACAATTTCTATATTTGCATTTGGTTTAATTGTTTGAATTTTTTGAGCTAAGAGACTTTTTGAAACAGGTCCTTCACGTAAAATTTTAAGACATTCTACACGTTCCTCTGTTGAAAAAATCAGGCCTATTTTTTGTGTTTTAGTTAGATTTGCAAGACGATCGATTTGAAAAATCGCAAATTTAAGTTCATTTCGCATTTTTGATTCGATTCGATCTACTACTTGAAAATTGCGTAAGTTTGCATCCACTAATTCTTGAAAGACAGGGGTTATTCGTTCAGTCATATGATAAAAGATTGACTCATATAGTTCAATTTCAACATCTCGTTCAAAAACACCAACAATTAAATATTGACTTTCATCAACTTCTTGATGATAGTATGATAAACATTTATATGGTGATTCCTTTAATCTTCCAACTATGAAATTTTTAACCGTCCGACCCTTTTTCATAAAAATACCAGTGGTATGATTATAAAATAATCGAAATCTGTCATTTAAAGATATAATTTCATTAAAATCTTGATCTCCTTGGCTTAGTGAAAGTTCAGAAATCATTTTTTTAAATTCTGGTTCAATTTCACCCATGGAGTTTTGATTTAAATCAAATTTTAATATTGTTATCCCAATAACCATTTTAATCACTCATTTTT
>CAYPTZ010000109.1:0-8663 GCA_964413395.1 uncultured archaeon
GGAATCATTATCATTGATTTCTAATTCTATTTTCAGTTTTTTATATTCTGAAAATTGCTGTTCGATAATATTGCGAGTCCCCGAACCTTTTTCTCGACTTATAACGGGATATTTTATAATATCTTGAAACTTTATTAATTTATTATTATTCTTTAGCAGGTCGTTTGTAGGAGAACAGGCAATAATCAATTTTTCTTCTCCTATTTTAATATAATCAAATTTATTTATATCATATGTCATGAAACTACCTATTCCTGCAAAATCTACATTCATATTTTTTAAATTTTCTAATGAAGTTAGTGAATTGTTGATTTTTAGATCAAAATTCACATCTGGAAACTCGTTTTTAAATTTAGCAATATATTTTGGTAAAATGTGAGATCCAGGTAATTTTGAAGATGAAATTATAATATTTTCATGAAAATTTTTATTATATTTTAATAATTCCTTTTTTGCAGAATCCAGTAATTCAATGATGTTTGTGGCTGTGTTATAAAAATCTTTACCTGCCTCAGTCAAATTAAATTTTCTAGTTGTTCTCTCTATTAGCTTTACCAATAAATAATTTTCTAATTGAAATATTTGATTAGATAATGTACTCTGCGAAATAGAAAGATCTTTCGCCAACTCTGAAAAACTTTTATACTGAACTAATTTAATATAGTTTCTTAAAAAACTTATTTTCATTACTAAAAAATGATTATCCTTATATTTATTATTTATCGAGAAAACTCATAGATAAATTTAATTAATTAGTAATTACAATACGCTATCCTATGATTTTTTAATCAAATCTAATGATTCTATTTTAAAATACAATTCAAGATTCAATGAAAAGGATTTACAATGAAACCAATATTTTATCCTTTAGAAAAGAAGAAAAAAGTATAAATGTTAAAACTAAGGATGAAACTAGTTTCACTTTAAAGTTAGAAGCAAAATATATTATAAAAAATTGAATATTATACATATAGGTAATTTAATTGTTGAATAAAACGGGTCCTATCATAGTATTTGGTGGCACTGGACATTATGGAAGTAAAATAGTAAAATCGCTATTATTAAAAAATGTGCCAGTAAGAGTTTTAAGTAGGTCTGCTCAGAAAGCTAGAGAAATATTGGGAGATAAGGTAGAAATTATTGAAGGAGATGTCAGATCACAAGAAATAGTGGCACAATCATTGAAAGGAGCTAAAGCGATTGTTATAAGCCTATCAGCAATAACTTCAAAACTAATTAAAAAAATGAAGCAAATTGAGCGAGATGCAGTGATAAATATTATAAAAGAGGCAGAAAACTAATATATCTAGATTAGTCTATCTCTCAGGATATGATTTACGAATAGATTTTCTAAAGAAGTATAAAATATTACAAGTGGGAGAAATTAAACTTGAAATTGAAAAGGTTATAAATGATTCAGATTTTAATTGGACTATTTTGGGTTGTCCTCCTTCTTTTAACTTATTTTTTTCTTTTTTGAGGAAGAATAAAATGGGATTTCCTGGTGGTGGGAAAAATTATCTACCGACGATATCTTCTGAAGATCTAGGTGAAATTGCAGCCCAAACTGTTATTAGAGGTGATTTAGGGGGAATTCGAATAAAATTAACTGGTCCAGATGCCCTTTCAATACCAGAAGCTGCAAGAAAAATATCTGAAATTACAAATACTGAAATAAAAACATTTTCAATACCATTGTTAATAATTAAATTAATTTCGATAATTACCTTACCTTTCAATCCATTTGTTCGGTATCTTTACAAAGTCCTTGTAATGTTTAATAATTTTCCTTCAGATCTTGTAAAAGAAATTCCAAATGTTCACAATTTTTTATTGGAGACATTTTCTTATAGCCCATATACATTTGAAATGGAAATAAGAAAGAGGTTGGAAACTAATCTATTATAAATGAGTAAAAATGGATTATCTAATCTCTTTTTTCATATGAAACATGATATTTTTCATTTTTTCTTGTTTATTTCCAGAAAATCCTAGAATTTCATATAAATGTAAAGCTTTTGTGTTTGTAGAACGAGTTTCTAAGGTCAAACGGCAAAATCCATTTTTTACTGCTTCAGATTCAATATGACGTAAGAAATTTTTATCATATCCGTTATTCTGATATTCGTGTAAAATATAAAAATCATGAATATTCAATAAAGGCATATTTTTAAAGGTGGAAAAATCGATAAAGCAAATTGCAATGCCTATTGGACTCTCATTTATTTCAGCAAAATAGACTAATGAATTATATTTTTGTAAATTCTTGATAAATGTTTTTTAGCTTGAGTTAAAATTGGTTTAGGTTCATTAATTTGTAGTGCAAATGAATTTAGTAGATCAATTATATGTTCACCATCATCTGTATTAGCAAGTTGAGCAGGTCTAAAACTTATTTCCATCTTAATTTTTCTCGAATTTTGATATAAATCTCGTTTTTATTAAAACCAAGATTGTTATTAATATTTTGTAAAGAATTCCAACTTTTTCCTTAAAATTCTACCTGTCCATCCATTTTTGATTGTGTAAGTACGTGGATGTTTCTCTTCGAAATTTATCCTTAAATAGGAATTCATAAATTGTAGGTGCTCTTTCAACAACACCTAATGTGAATGGACAAATTTCAACAACTCGAAGATTTTTAGTTCTTATATCCAGAAAAAAATCTCCATTGTCATTTCCTCGAGTATCGATTCCAAAAAGAAAATAGTCCTTTGGTTCTTCATTGAATTAATCTAAGGAACCAGTTATTGCTTCAGGAGTAATTGATTTTCGATGTTTATTATATTTAAAATAAGATTTTATTTTAGTTTTATATGCATTTTTAAGGCTAATATAATCAATTAAAATTTCATCTTCATATTTATTAACTGTTCCATCAACATTATAGGATTCAGATTTGTAAATTCCTTTAATTCTTCCTGAATTCTTGCCCATTATCCGAAGAAATTCCTTATAGGGTTTAGGTACTGGAACAGGAGATAATTTTTCAAATTGCTTGATCTCATCTTCTGAAATGCCTTCAATTTCACTCAAAAATTCAGGATGGTTTTGAATAATGAGGTTTATAAGATCTAGCACAGGATCAAATAAATGCAAAGTGCCTATATAAAAATTTTGTAAGAACATAATTCATTAGATTGAAGTATCATAAAAAATTTTATAATATGATACAAATTTACACTTATGAATATGGATATCTTCTAAAAAGTATGTGTTTAATCACTTTAGTTGATTATTACAATATAAAATGTCACTAATTAATGAATTCAACTCAGAACAATTTTATACATATTTCTGATAAAAAAAAGCAAAATAAACTGTACAACTAAATAATACTTCGATTTGAAATAATCTATGGTAAAACTACTTTTTGATAAGAATATTTATAATATTTGCATGTTTGCTTTTTTTGGAGCAATTTTACGTATATTAACGTTCATTATCTTTTCAGAATTTCTAAATTTGGAATCGATTTTTAGTACATTTATAATTAACATGGTTGGTACATTAGGTTATGGTTATTTTGTGTATTATCATCGGATTAGCGAGAATATTCGTAAAGATTTATTAAGCGGTTTTTTTGGATCATTTACCACCTTTGCAATTTTCGAATTGGATCTTTATTTTTTATTTGACCAACAGAAATTGTTGCTTGGGATGATTTTCATTCTTTTATATTGTTTTATTGGTATAATATTCTTTCAAATTGGAACCTATTATGGAAAAAAAACTAGTTTAAAGTCTCATGAGAAAATGGATAGTGGAATTAAATTTGGAGATGGAAAATAGAATGGAACTTAATTTTGTATTGATCATCATCCTAAGTATAACTGGAATGCTAGGTGCTATTTGTAGATATAATATCTCCAATGCAAAGATATTAATAGAGAATTTTCAAGAAAAATCCTATTTCATTACCATTATTATAAATATTATGGGTTGTTTCGTAATGGGTCTCTTTTTTCCTTCCTTTATTTTAAAAGGGGCATTAATTGATTATTTTATTACTGGATTTGTTTCTGGTTTTACTACTTTTTCAGGATTTATTCATAATTTCCATAATTTGAAAGAAAGAAATCAGAAATGGGGCCTTTATTATGTTATATTATCAATTTTTTCTGGTTTGATTTCATTCTATATTGGTTTAATTATTTCAATTTAATGATTAGAATGAAAAAAAATATTATAAATTATAAAATTCAGCAATCTTTTTGCCTTTACCCAAAATTGAATCAACCTTTTCTAATTCATTTGGAATGTTTATTTCTTGTGGGCATTTTTTAAGACATTGTCCACATTGGGTACAAAGAGATGCATTTCCATTAGGATGTAGCTTATTTATTTTTTTTCTTGATTTCACTAATTTCTTATACCCTCGTTTTATTAACCAATCAAAAATGCTTTTTTTTCCTGAATATGCCGTATTATTAAGAATCGCAAAATTTCTAGGTATGTTTACTCCTGAAGGACAAGGCATACAATATTGACATGCTGTACATTGAATTAATATACTTTTCCTATAGGTTTTTGCTAGTTCCGATATAATTCTTTTATCATCCTGATTAAAGACATTGATTTCAGATTTCGATGCACTTTCACAATTTTCATCTATCATTGTTTTGGTGCCCATTCCACTAAGTACTACTCCTACTTCTGGTTGATTCCATACATATTGTAGTGCCCAATCTACTGGATTCCGGGGATTTATTGCACTTTTCATAATCTTTAAAGCGGCCTCAGGTGGATTTGCCAAAGTACCTCCTTTTATCGGTTCCATAATAACCACTGCAATGCCTTTTCCATGAGCATAAACCAAACCCTCATGAGTTGCTTGAATGGCAGTGTCCATATAATTATACTGTATTTGAGTAAGATCCCAATTATAATAATCAACAATTTCCTTAAATACTGGAAGTGTATCATGAAAAGAGAAACCAATATGATTGATAAGTCCACTTTCTTTAGCTTCTTCCATCTCTTTTATCAAACTTAATTCTTTGATTTTATTAAAACCATTCTGAGTTAGCCCGTGAAATAAATATGCATCAATATGGTCTGTTTGAAGACTTTTCAGCTGCTGATTTAAAAATTTATAAAAATCACTTTTTTTTCTTACCAAAAAAACGGGTAATTTTGTAACAAGAAAGACTTTTTCGCGATATCCATCTTGCAAAGCGCGTCCAACTATTTTTTCACTTGCTCCAAATCCATAAGGCCATGCAGTATCCAGATAATTTATCCCTTTATCAATCCCATATCTTATGAGTTCAATAGATTTTTCCCAATTAACTCGAGGTATAATTTTTTTGGTAGGTAAACGCATCGCTCCAAATCCTAAAGCGGAAACTTTCCAGTCGATTGCTCCAAATTGTCTATATTTCATTTTTAAAATTTCTCCTTGTTTTTTTGATTTTTTAATTAATAAGAGATACCAGTTAGTTCTTCACTAATTTTCCACAGTTTTTTTTGGGAGTCCTCATCATATGAAAGTTTAGACGATTTTTTTGGTTTACATTTAGAAAAATATTTTCCTGTTATTCCTTCAACATCTGGTGATGAAGCAAGGTATACTGATGTTTTTGCTCCCTTTTTTGCTGATATTGTAAATGGAAAAAATAAATTATAAAAGATTTTTGTTCCAAACCACTCTTTACCAAAACCAGACCGAGCTACACCTGGATGCAGCGCATTGACTGATATCCCTATATTGCTTAATTTTTTTGATAGTTCGTAGGTAAAAAGAATATTCGCAAGTTTTGAGTTACCGTATGCTCCAAATTGAGTATATTTTTTTTCTCCCATTAGATCTTCAAAATCAATTTTTCCCATAAAATGAGCAGTAGAGGGGACATTTATGATGCGAGCTGCTTTACTTTTTTTAAGACTATTCAATAATAAACCTGTTAAGAGAAAATGTCCGAGATGATTTATTGCTATTGTTCGTTCATACCCTTGTTCTGTAAGCTCTCTCTTGTGAATTATAAGTCCTGCATTGTTAATTAAAATATCTAAGTTATCATATTTCTGTTGAAATTTATTGGATAAATCATGAAGACTTTGAGGTTTTTCAAGATCCGCAATCATTAATTCAATAGTTTGACTTTCTGTATCTTTTTTCAACTCACCAAGCACTTTCATACCTTTTTCTTTATTTCTACAAACCAATATCACAATTGCTCCTAAATTAGCTAAAGCTCTTGCAGTTTCTTTGCCAATTCCAGAATTTGCCCCTGTGATCATGCAAATTTTATTTTCCATAATTTTTTCTAAATTTTTCACTTTTTTAGCTCCAATCTTTTCCAAAATTTAATATAAAATAATGAGTGAGTAGTCACTATTAATTATTTTGATAACAATCAGTTAAATAAGTTTAAAAATTATAGGTCATAATTTATTTATATAGCGTATTGAGCATATACTCATAATTCATTGAATTATACAATATTTATTAAAGGAACTCATGGAATTAATGGCAAAAAAAGAGGAAAGAGAACGTGTAATTTTAAAACACGCATTAGATCTATTTGTTGAGAAAGGTTACCATCAAACACCTACTTCTGAAATTTCTCAACGTGCCGAAATTGCTGCAGGAACTTTATTTAATTATTTTGAGAAAAAAGAATATATCATTAATACATTATATCTTCAAATTAAAGAAGAAATTTTTTCAATATTCACTTTGGTCAGTTCACAAGAAAAGCATATAAATAACATTTTAAAACGAAGTTGGATGGAAATTGTCTCTTGGGGTGTGAAAAATTTCAATAAAATTCTTTTTTTAATTCAGATGGATGATTCACCAATAATTGCCGAGGAAGTTAAATTAAAGATTGAATCAAAATTTAATGAATATCTGTCAGCTTATGAAATAAGTGTAAAAATGGGCTTTTTAAAGAAAATTCCTCCTAAATTAGGATTAGAAATTTATTTTCATGCAATGTTAACAACCATATGCTATATTGTTAAATTTGAATCTGATAAAAAGCTAGAAGATCAACTCGAAATTTCTGAAAAAGCATTTAATAATTATTTATATGGTGCGCGAATGTAATTCTTCTTAAAAATGTTAACAATATACCTAGTTGTCATTTATTTAATATCAGATTTAATTTTTTTAAGCATTTAAAATATTATTAATAATATAGGTAATCCAAAGACCTGGTTTTTTAGGAATATCAAAATCAATCCAAGTAGATTTCATATAAGATGTATCTGCTTGCCATAATCCATCTAGTTTCCTTTTATTTCTTAAAATTGTAATTGCGTCTTCACATCGTGGATCTTTAAGTAAATTGTTGTCTTTGAGTAAATTTAATATTTCGATAATATTCGATTTATACGTATAAGGATAAAAATTTTGGATAATGGAACTTTCAATTGGTAGATTTGTCGATAATTTTTTATAAAGTGAATGTCGCAAAATATATTCTAATCATTGGTTTTGTTTTTCTTTATTGACTAAAGAAGTTTCATGTTTCTTAGTATATTCTGAAAGGGCGACCATAGATTTGACTAATCCATAAAAACAGGGTGTTTTTTTCATACAGCCTCCAAATCTTTCATATAAATCAGAACCTGTCCAAGTACAATCTTTTCCTCGTTCTATCATTTGATATTTAATAATCCATTTGATTCCTGCTTTAATTTTTATTTTATCTTCATAATTCATCCTGATTAATATGGTAGTAATCATGGCATTATGACATGCTAATAATCCTTTTTCTGTTCCAGTTAGCGAAAATCCTTTATTAATAAATGTTTTTTCTTTTAAAATTTCAATCCAATTTTTTACTTACTCTAGATAGTAGGTATAGGGGATTTCAGACAGTTCCAACAATCTCAAAACATATGCTCGAACTCTTGTAAAAGAGTTCGGTGATTTTAATGGTGTTTTTAAAAGTTGGACAACTAGTTGAGAATTATTAAGAGAGTCTAAAGCTTGATCTTTAGATATGGTCTCTTTTCTATCATATTTTTTTCTTAGAGTTAAGGCACTGTTTTCTTTCATCATGAATCATTTATATTTTTTGAAAATTTAAAAAAGAATTAAGTTCTAAACACAAATTTCTTTGTCTAGATCCCAATCCCAGCATGTATTCTTGATAATTTCTTGACCACTTTCAGATAAACTTTCAAGAAGTTCTTTTTCTATACAAAATACCTTCATTTGGGTATTAGTTTCTTTCTTTTCTGCCAAAATTTTTAATAAGTCAAGATCATCTAGATTATTTGAATATTCTTCAATGTGAGCATGAATATTTGAAATAAATTCGCGTTTAATCTGATTTACATCATGAATATGATCTTTTAATGTATTTGGAAGGGGTATTGATATCGAATAATAATTTTCTTTATAATTTTTATATTCACTTTCTGTTAAATTTTCGTTAGGTCTCAATAAAACATTATCAAACACTGAAATTGTTAAATTATAAATCCAGATGATTCATGTTAATTCTGGTTGACGAGTGCCTTGATATGCTCTTGGTTTATCTAACAGTACCTTTTTTCCAATATTTGGGAGAAATATTCGACCTTGATCAACTAATATTGATAAAGATGTTATTATTTTTTTTCGGTAATCTTGTATTTCTTTTAAGTTGTAATTATAAGTCTTATAATCACAAATGAATACACATTCTATCATCATTGATATAACT
>CAYPTZ010000110.1:0-8630 GCA_964413395.1 uncultured archaeon
AACAAAGAAAATTATAAACATATTGGAGATAAAAGGATTAATATTGAGATCCGAAAAGTTCCTACCATAGTTAACGGAACCAACTATTATAATTCTATGCACTCAACTTATGTAACAACTCAAAATATGACATTACAATATCGATTTTTAGATTCATATAGAAATATCAATATTAAAGATTCCAAACCGACATATTTTATTTCGAATATCGATACGAAAAAGAATTATAGTGGTGGTCTGACATATAATGGGTCAGGAATTTATATTTTTGATCCTATTACATCTCGATTGCCCATTGGAAATTATTATGGTGGAATTACATTCTTCTTAGATAATTATCTTACAAGCACTGCAATTATCCAAATGGAAATACTACCTATTCCTCTCTATATTTCTTTTTCTGGAGGTATTTCAGATGATTCTGAAGAGACTTTTCAATCTCTTGAGGAATATAATATCAAACGCGGAGAATTATTTAATTCTGTAATTAATGCTACAGATCTTTTTGGAAACTCAATTCAATCATATAACATAAGTTATGTATTAACTAAAGAAGGACAAACGTGGTCAGGTGAATTAGAAGTAGATGAAAATGGGATTTGTAGATCTAATTTTCCTGATATTAATGAATTAGGACTTTATTCTTTAGAAATTACCATTCAAAAAGCCAATTATACTAAAGAATCATTGAAGATCTATGTAAATGTAATATATCCTACATATTTCGGAGTATCTGAACCTGTCTTCTTTGTAGCAATAATTGCATTACTTGCTATAATCGTTGGTATAGTGGGTTATAGAACTGTATCATATATGAAAATTCCACAATATATTAAAGATTTAAATAAATTGGAAATAATTCTAAAGAATTCAAAAAAAACATTACCTGCTAATTATTTATCTCGAGATAAACAAATATCTCAAGAATATTCGGATAGATGGAATAATATTGATGTAGAATTTCCCTTAAAATCGCAAGATAATGAGATTTCTCTTTTTATCAATGAATATAGAAGTATTACAGGTAAAATAATGATGAATGAAGATGCTAAAAAATATCTTAACGGTCTTACTATATATTCAGAAAATGAAATTAAATCTCAATTAGAATCGGAACATATTTCAGGAGAGAATCTCACCCGCTTAATGGAAATTATAACCAAATATATACAAAGAATGAATTCTGAAAATGTTTTGGTTGATGAGTCGAATATATCTGAAGATCAATTTGACATTGATTTTGATAAAATCGAAAATGAACAAGGAGATGAGAAATAGTGCCAATTGGGATGATATTGTGGGAATGGGATACTAGAAGTGGGGCCAATACATTAGGTTTGTGGCCAAAGAATATTGAATTTACTAATAAAACTTTAATGCAATTATATTCTCAACATTTGTATAGTGCAAAAGCAGACGTTGTATCAATGTATATAGGTTCTTTAAATATTTTGAGCCTATGGACGGGATCAATTCATAATTATTTCTTAACATTAATTCTAAAGCAAGATGAAGATGCCGAATCCTATACTGATATTATTACAGATATTATGTATTATCTTATTCCATACATCGAGCAAGACACCTATAAAGAAATTCTTCCTTTCATGTATCAGCGTTTTGAGGAATATACAGATACTTCAGAAGAACAACGTCGTGCAATTATCTACTCAAATGAATTGAACCGCAGCATTATTACTTTTCTTCAAGAAGAAGGGATTTATTATAAGGAAGAATTAAAAATCTGGCTAAATGATCATTTAAATAAGTCCACATTTAATTTTGATCTTGCAATCGACCGTTTGAGTCAAAATGATTATATAAAGATCGCTTCTGTAAAAAATGTGGAAGGAACCTATCTTTTTTTATTAAATGATAGTGTAATCATGCGAGCTCCCCCTATTGATATTTACCAAAAAAATGACATGGTCAAAGAAAAATCTATGAAGGAACAAATTGTTGAAAATATCCGCGAATATTTCACATATTATCAACCTAATGAACGAGACAATCTCCAAATTGTAGATTTTATGTGTCAAACTGATTACTATAAAGTGATAAATTATCTAAGGAAAACTCATATGAATACAGATACATTAAGTAAAATTACTCTTCATCAGAATTCGGATATTCATAAAATAATTACAGATTTAGTCAATAATGATATAATAAATTCCATTAAGACGAAAAATGGTGAAGAAATTTACTATCTAAAAACAGATATAATCATTGATAACATTTTACCAAAGTTTATGATGAAAAATATATACCATATGACTCGAGATAATAAGAAAAATAAGGCATTGATCCATGAATATATTAAAATATTGAAAGAAAGTTATTTGCATGAGAAAAATGCTCAAAAGGCGAAATAATTTTATTTATTTTAATTTCTAATTCATAATTTGTTTTTTCATTCTTTTTTTTATTTCAAAAATTATAGTCCATTCAATCATGAAATCATTACTTGGATTATATTGGAATTAAAATAATTTTTAAAGACAATAATGTTGTTCAAAATCTCAAATTAATGCTTATTATGAGGTTAATTTTAATTAATCGAAGTATCTATTCAGGGTGATAGTAAAATAATTAAGTTCACAAATTATTACTAAGTAAGGACTTTAGAATGATTCATAAAATTATGGTTATATCGAATGGAGGATTATGTTTATATTATTATGATTTTAGTATCATGCAAATAAATCCGCAGTTAGTTGCAGGTTTCACAGTAGCTATTGATAAATTTTCAGAGACGTTAATTAGCAAAGAGCAAAATATTGAATTTCTTCAAATGTCATCCTTGAATATTCGAATATCCCCTTTTTTGAAAAAACAATTAATGATGATTGTCTTTTTCAATCGATATGATCCTATAGAAAAAATTGATTTGATAATATACGATTTACAAATTCAATTCATTGAAAATTATGGGCAGGATCTAGATGTAAATTATATAGATATGGAATTATATCGATCTTATAATCCAATAGTTACTTCACTTTGCAGAACACATGTTAATATTGCTGTTCTCAGTTCACAATCTATATTGAAATCTAAATTTTGGTATCTTTTAGGTCAAATAAATGAACAAGGTAATCAAAAACAAATATTATCATTGAAAAAAGAGCAAGATGATAGGAATTTAAATGTTATTCCTTTTATTGATGATCAAATAAAAAATTGTGATTCTTCTTTATGGAATCTTGATATTGAAAATCTTGAAATGAATCACTACTTATTTACTGATTGGCAGATATTCCTTATAATCATTGAACCAAAATTTGATTTAATTTTAAACCTTATTTCAAAAATTGAATTTATAAAAGAAAAATTCCCCTTATCTAAATTAGTTGGGATTTATTTATCTAATAATGAAACAATCTCATTAAAAAATTGTGAACTTATACTTCAAATCCCTTCACATCATATCTCCTTTGAAGATAAATCCGTTGTTGACAATTTAAAGAAATTTTTACATAATGAACTTTTAGGAATTTAGTAATAATCCATCAGCATTATTGATGATTCACCATGACACAAAATTTACTCACCAAATCGAATAATAATTCTATATTTTTACTTGATTTAGGAAGTGGATATACAAAACTTGGATTATATACTGATGAACAACCATATAAGATCATACCTTCTGAATATGGGATCCCTAGTATAGGTGAACATAAAGATGAAAATGATGAAATCATCTTATATGAAAAGGAATTAGAAAATTACCGAAGTGCTCTTACAAGAAAAAATCTTTTCCCTCATTCACAACCCAACGATATAAATGAAGTATTTAAATTTTTAGAAGTTATATTTAAAAATTCTCCTGTACCTACAGAAAATGCAGGGCTTGTTTTAGCAACTTCTACTGAATGGTCTGATTTATTTGTTGATAAATTAAAGAATTATATGTTTGATATCTTTAAATTTGGCTCAATATTACCTATACAGTCTGATTTATTGGCATTATTAAGTCATAAATTAAAAACTGGAGTTGTGATAAATATTGGCCATTATTGTACAAGGATTACTCAATTCAATAATGGTAAAGCTATCAGTAAATCTGGATATAAATCAAATGTTGCAGGTAGAATGGTCAGAAAATATTTATTAAAATTATACAGTGAAAATTTTCCCTATTTAAAATCTCCTATGTTTAGTTCATTTATTTCAGATATAGTTAGGAAAAATTGCCATCTGGAGATTGATATCAATGCTGCTTTATCAAAGGAGTATTCAGATTCTCTCAAAATACAAAATATTGAAATAACACAATTTAAAGATGTTTTGAAACTTGGAAGTGAATGTTTTCTTATTCCTGAAGTTTTATTTCACCCTAAACTTATGAATATACAAGATTCCTCAGTTGATGAGTTAATAATTCAAAGTTTGAAAGAATGTCATACCTCTTTAAGACAAAAAATTTATTCAAATATAGTTTTTTCTGGAGGTGGCTGTTCATATTCAAATTTCCTTGAAAGAATAAAGAAAAGTTTTTTAAATATACCTCTACTAAATGAATCAAAAATTTATTTACATGAAGATCCTCGATTATCCGTTTGGAAAGGAATGCAAATAATTGTAAAATCATCATTTTATGAAAAAAATGCCGAAAAAAATCTATAATACTCTAAGAAATTTTATTCAACAGAATCTCTTATCTTTTTTACAATAGAATTAAATGCTTCTGATGATTTTGATTCTGGAGCTTTAAGTATAAATGGTATCCCTTCATCTCCCCCTTTTCTTATTACCTGTTCAATCGGAATCCGGCCTAAAAATGGAACATTTAACTCTTTTGCGGCGAGTTCTCCTCCCCCACTTCCAAATAAATCAATCATATGTTCTTTCTTACAATCAGGACATTTAAACGAAAAACCCGACATATTTTCAATAATTCCTAGAATTTTTCGTTTCATAGTTTTAGCCATTACTACGGTTTTTCGCGAATCTAAAGTTGCCACATCTTGAGGTGTTGTTACAATCACAACATCTCCTTCACTTAATTGCATTAAATCTAAGGTTTCGTCCCCCGTTCCAGGTGGAAGATCTGCAACTAGATAATCGAGTTTTCCCCATTCTCCCTCTGCAATAAATTGTCGTATAGCTTTCATTTTCATTGGACCTCTCCAAATAACAGGGGTATCAGGAGTCTCCAATAAAAATGCCATACTCATGACTTTGATATTCAAAGGACCATTAATCGGAATAAATTTGTTTTCACCGGGAATGACTTCAGGTCGTCTTCCCTCCATATTTAACATTTTGGGTATATTTGGACCTGTTATATCAACATCAAGAATTCCTACTGATAAACCTTGAGAAGCTAGAGTTACTGCTAAATTAACTGCAACTGTACTTTTTCCTACTCCACCTTTACCAGAACAGACAATTATTTTATGTTTAATATTTTTCATGGCTTCTTGAATTGATGCCATTTCTTTCATTTGAGCATTTTTTTGAGGATTTTCTATATGTTTATTAATTTCTTCTTGAGAAAGTTCCAATTTTTTATCCGTCATTTTTTTTCAGCTATGTATTGTTTATAATATTGAATAATTATTCTAAATTAAATATAAAAATTAAAATTATTGGTAGTAAATTAAAAAGTTAAAACAAAGATTAGCTATATTTTCTTAATTGCTTGATTAATTATTTGAATTCTAGTTGGAGTTTAAACTAATAAAATATCTGGAGAGAATCTGTCAAAATTAATTATCAAGGTGCTTTTTTTATTCGTGCAAAATCTATTAAGTCAATAATTATAAGAATATCATGAGATGCTCATTAAATACTAAACAATCTAGAAAAAATTAAATGAACGTAGAGAAATATGACTATCGCCGAACCTAATGGAACTATTCTAATAACTCCAGTTGTAATATTAGTATTATTATTCTTAGCGATAATGCTAATCTTTAGCAATGAAAAATTAGATTATGTGGCATATTCTCTTTTATTTAGTTTTATTGCAGTTTGTGTAATTATTATATATTTTCCTGATCTTGGAGTAAATGATGATAATATTGCTCCCGATGTATATATCTTCAAAAAATTTATCGATTTTATTGAATTTGAACCTATTTTGTTTTTGATTTCTATGCAGGTCATTGTGATGATTTGTGAAAAACATAAGATCTTTCAATGGATTGCTTTAAAGGTATTACATGTCACAAAAGGAAATCATAGAACATTTTTCTACACCTTATGTGCTATTAGCGCTTTTTCAGCTTCCATTATTGCTGATATTACAGTCGCAATTATTTTTATTCCATTAGTCGTCAGAGCATGTAAAATTTTGAAAATTGATGCAACACCTTATCTTTTTGCTATAAGTTTTACAATTAATATTGGAAGTTTGTATACACCCTTTTCTTCATCAGAAAATATTTTAATTGCAGGTGTGTTTGGATTAGATTTTCTTTGGTTTCTTAAACGATTTACTTTATATGTAATTCCTGTTCTTTTTCTCACATTATATGTTTTGGATAGAGTATTTTTAAGGAAAATTGCACCACCAGAAGAAGAACAAAAGAAAATTCTATTAGAAATCATGAATCCAAATATCGTAATTATTGATAAAAAGCAATTTATTTTAAACTCGATTTATTTCGTTTCCATTATTATAGGATTTATAATTTTTCCTAAAGCTTGGGTTATTTCCGTTTTTGGGGCGATTTTAATGAGTTTATTGAACAAAATTCCAATTACAGATTTAATCGCAAAAATTGATTGGAAAATTATATTTTTCTTTATAGCTTTATTTCTTCTAATTGGATGTATGGAAATTTCTGGAATATTTGAATTAGTGGCAACTGCTGCAAAATCAATAATTTCTGATAATGAATTAATTGCAGGAATAATCATCTTATTATTAATAAGTGTTTTATCTGGATTTTTAGCTCAAGTTCCTACGGCATTAGTTTTCATTACTCTTCTACAAAACTTATATAATGTTGAAAATGGTGGTGTGGTTCCAGATTTGATTATAATGGGATTTCTTTTTGGAATTAACTTAGGGTCAAATTTTCTTCCTCAGGGTGCTGCTTGTGATCTAATGGCATTAAATCTAGCTGAGAAGAATAATGTAACTGGATTTAACTATAAAACTCTACTAAAAAATGGCTCTTTAATCACTATTTTCCATATTTTCAATAGCATCATTTTTATGATTATATATGCTTTGATTACAGGGATTTTGTAGGTTCTAAATACTTTATTTCCCTATTTACTTGAATAACAAAAACAATTAATTAAAAGAAATACTTTCTTTTTATTATATTGAATTTTATTTGATTTGATAAATAAAGAAGGAATAAAAAATATGTTTGCAATTATCAGTACAATCATCTTATTTGTTGCTATAATGATCATTTTTAGTCAAGAAAAAATGGATTATGTTGCATATTCGATGCTGGCTGCATTAATTGCGTGTATTATTACTGCGATTAGTTTTGGGACTTCATTGGCTGAATTTATTAATTACATTGAAGTAAAACCTCTAATTTTCATCTTTTCAATGCAAATTATGGTTATCATCGCTGAAAAGTATAAAATTTTTCAATGGATTGCTGTGAAAACTCTTCATATCACAAAAGGAAATCATAGAGTATTTTTTTATCTAATATGTACTATTGGTACAATAACTGCTGCAATTATTGCTGATGTAACTGTTGCTATTATCTTCGTTCCTTTAGTGATTCGAGCTTGTCGGATTTTAAAGATTAAATCTGCTCCCTACCTTTTTGGAATTACTATTACGATTAATATTGGCTCAATCATTACTCCTTTTTCTTCTTCAGAAAATATCTTAATTGCATCTTCCTTTAATTTAGGAACTGGCTGGTTCATTTCAAATATGGGTATCTTTGTTGTAGGGGCATTAATTCTCACCTTGATTTTACTTGATTTTACAATGCTCAAAAAAGAAGAACCTCCAGAACCAGAACAAAAAAAAATATTACTCGAGATTATGAATCCTTCTTTAGTGATAATAAATAAAAAGTTATTTATTTTGAATTCCATTTATTTCTCATCTGTCATTTTAGGTTTTATTCTTCTTTCTGATTATTCTTATTTAGTAGCTCTTTTTGGTGCTATTCTAATGAGTCTATTTAACAAAAGAGAAATTTCGGAATCAATGGCAAAAATTGATTGGAAAGTAATTTTCTTCTTCATTTCTCTTTTTCTTTTGATTGGATGTATGGAAATAAATAGGACTTTTGCGAAGATTAGTGAATTTCTCTCAACAATCGATACAGATAATGTTTTAATTGTATCATTAGGGGTGCTTATATTAACAAGTTTAATGTCTGGATTCCTGGCTAATAGTCCAACAGCAATCATTGGAATAAAATTACTCTCACAAATGTATCCTGCATCCGATGGTTCTCTAATTTCCGAAGTTCCTAATATTATATTAGTTGCTTTTATTTTAGGCATCAATCTTGGGGGTAATATTTTACCTCAAGGTGCTGCTTGTGATATAATGACATTAAATATTGCCACTCAAAATAAAGTTGAAGGTTTTACATATAAAACTCTGCTAAAAAAAGGTGGGGCTTTTGCTCTATTTCATATTGGATTATGTATAATATATTTATTATTTTTTGGATTAATTAGCT
>CAYPTZ010000111.1:0-8579 GCA_964413395.1 uncultured archaeon
GAAAGTTGAGTTTGAAGCACAATCATTAAATTTAATAATTATGCAAAACACTCTTACTTATTCATCAGTTCGAAATATTTCAACAATATTCATTTTTTTCCACTTTAATAAAGGTATTAATGCAATGATCATTCCTACTGCAAGTGTTGCAATTAAAGTATTAATAAATGTAGGAAATGGGAAAATACTTGCCATTTCTTCAAGAAAATCTGAAAAAGTTGCAAACTGAGTTTGAAATTGTAGCATACTGGAATAAGAATAAAAGAATAATAATATTCCTGCGATAATTGCCCCTAAATAGCTCATCAATGAAATAACTATTACTTGTGAATAAATAATCACAATAATTGATCTATCAGGCATTCCAATTGCTTGTAGAATTCCAAATTCTTTCATTTGATCCTTTATATTTAGTATTAGTAATATTGATACGAACATTATTCCAATAATAAAGGGAAAAGTGGAAAGAAATATTTGAACATAATTCATTATTTTGAAAAAACCTCCAGTGGATTCCTCCAAACGCTCTGAATCTAAAACTTGAATTGTAACAGATATATCATCTATACTGGTTATGAAATCTTCATATGTATAATCATGTGAAAAGGCGGTTGAATCAAAAAAAGCATAGAGAATTGAACAATAATTGTCCATTTGATATATATTTTGGATCGAATCATAATCACAATAGATAATTGCGTCTAGAAGAGGATTATCTGGCTTCAATATTCCCGATATTGTAAAGGTTTCATTTTTTATATTTAATTGATCTCCTGGAATGTGTTGACCTCCTCCAATATTTGAACCAATTAATATTTCATTTTTCTCTTTATCTGGCCATGTTCCTCTATCTAATTGTGTAGATTTTAAATATGTCTCTTCAAGATAATCAAGATTTATGCCCATAATCGCTTCCTTAATATATTTTGTTGATGATTGATTACTAAAATCTTTAAAAATAATGGGTATAACTTTTTGAATTCCATATTTCTCTTCAATGTCTTCTTTAATATCTTCTGGTATTATAGAACTAAAAGGAATAAATTGAGCCATTGATGTGCCTTCAGATAATACCATTAATGAATTCTCATCTACTATGAAAATTTGTGATACCATCCGATCTAGCATATTTGAATAATTAGTTAATGAAAAAACCGAACCTAATGCAAGACTAAAACCCAAAATACAGCCAATATATCTAGTTCGGTTTTTTTTAAAAGTTGATAAGAAATATGTTCTCAGATGCATCGATAATTCTCCAATAATTTTAATTTTTTTTTTTTTAAATCTCTTCGATTAACTAGTTTTTATCTTTGATTTCTTCTAATATATTTAATCGAAATATTAATAATGCAGGAATTATGGCTATTAGTAATCCTCCAATAAAAATAATTCCGATAGATTGTAATGCTAATCCAAAAGTTTGACCTTTAAAGTTATTTGATGCAAATCGTTCAAATGCACTCCAGAAACTTGGATCATTACCCAAACTCACTTGTAATAATGCAAAAAAGCTAAAATAGATGAATAATGAAATTGGAATTCCAATTATAATCCCAATTGAAGTTAGTATCATTATTTCTAACCATATTAAACCCATAATTTTCATTTTTGATGTGCCTAGAATCAACATTATTGACAGATCCTTTTTTCTGCTTATAATATTCATTAATTCTATCGAAAATAAAAAAATCAATCCTGTCACAATCGCAAAAAAGGTGAATTGAGAAAAAATGTCAACAAAAAAATTACCCATACCCGCTTTAATTTCTTCTTGTTCAACTTGTGTTAAATAATCCAAATGATGATAACTATCCTCAAAATCTGTGATATTATGTGTCACTTCACTTTCTTTATCTAGAAATAATACAGAGATTTTATTCGTGAGATTATATAAATTTTGAAGAATGGGAAGATCAAACACAATTACATCATCAAGAAATGAATTTTGAGGGGTTAATCTTCCTGAAATTGTAAAATTTTGATTTTGAACAGTTAAATTTTGTCCTAATTCTTTAAATGTATTTCCAACTAAAATTTCATTTGGATATTGAGGCCAATCTCCTTCATATAATCCTTGTTTTCCCTATAATTCATCTGTAAGTGATGATTGAACTCCCATTATATAGTTAAAACTAAAAGATCCAAATTTCTCTTCATTTGAAATAACTAATACTGGTATGGTCTCCAAATCAAAATATGTATTGACATTTTCAACATCAGATTCATTTATAAACGAACCTGCTGGTAAAAATTGGAAATAATTTGACCCTTTTTCAATAATTTGGGAATAATTATCAAATGGAATAAAAAAACCTTTTGAGATTTGACTATAGCGTGAAGATGATGTTGAAATTACCGTAACCGTCATTGTGCTTAATACAATACCTAATATACAGCAAATAGTCCTACCTTTTTTAAGTTTAAAATTTTGAAAAATGACGTCACGTAATTTAATAATATTCTCTCCCGGTAATTCTTTCCATGTAAAAAATAATCTTCTATAAATAAAATATTGTCTCTAAGTTATATATCTAGTTATGTGAATCATTTTTATATAAAATTTATAAATATTTAGCTTCATCTATAAAAATTCTGAAGATTTTCAAATTTCTCAGGTAATTGCATAACATATATTTGCTTAAATAATCCAAATTTTATTTATTTTTTACTAAGAGTATTTATTTAAGATTTTTTTTTTGATCTGAATAAAAATGGATTCTTTAAAATTATATTCAATAATTTTTTCTTTAAGATTATTAAAATTTCGTTTAAAATCGGTATATTGAATATCTTTAAGAAATTTTTTCAGATCAAATCGCATTAAAATTTCTTTTGTATAAGGACGTTTAGAATCCAAAAAAGAAATTGATTGATAAAAATCTTGCACTTGAGGAAAATTTAAAACTGTCCAAATAAAAAGTGCTTCTTCATATTTTTCAAAATATATAAAATAGCTTGTATCATCTAAAATAATAGGTTTTTTTTCCAAAGGTCTAATTAAAGTAAAAATTATTTTTTTGTAAAAACCCGAAATACCTATCTTATAAGGCTTAAATGTATATTCACCCACACCAAATATTGAAAAAGAAGGTTTATTATTATAAATTTTTGACTTTCTGCCTTCAAAATTAGGTTTATTTTTTTGGAGATAATTCCATAGTTTAGGGTATTGTTTTTGGATCATCAAAGTATCATCACCAATTTTAAATTGTGTAATGATTATGTGAAATCTAGTTGCTAATGTTACATTATTTCTAAGATCTGATGATTTGAGAAATGGATAAATAAGATTTTCTTCTAAATCTAATTGTTCATTATTCCCGTTTTGAAAAAGTCCTATCCCAATTTTTTTTAAAATCATTATTTTTGATAAATCATGCTTTACTCCTTGGCGCCATATGTATGGAAATATTCCATCAAATTTTTTATAATCTTGATATTTTACAATGTCAGATATAAATTTTCCCTCAATCCACCCAAATATACTACTATTAATTCCTAATTTTACATTTTCAAAAGGATGTATTTCGCAAAACATCTCTGAATTTTTTCCAAAATCTGAAAACAATAATGAAGCTGAAGCATGAATTTCGAATTCTTTTTTTGCATCTATTTCTAAAGATTGAATATTGGATATTTTTAAATTTTGATGAATATTTTCTTTAATCAATTTACGAATAACTGAATTTTTACAAAGAATAGCAATATATCCCTTGAAATTACCTTGAGTAAAATTTTGAATCTGCTCTCTGATTATATATTCTGCAATATCAAAATTGCTTTTCCCTGTTAACGAATCTAAACCTGAAAAATTGCTAATATTTCTCTTAATGGGTATATTATCGGAATCTAAAGATGATAGCTCTGAAATTGTCACCCAAGGCGGATTTCCAAGAATTAAAATTTCGTTATGATTTGTATATCCTTTGCTTGTGAGAATTTCTGGGATATTTGTAAAAAAAATGTTACTATTATAAAATTCGATTATAGAATTAGAATTATTTTTTTCTAAATTGAAAATTATATTTAATTTTAAGAACCATCCATAATCTTTTCTAATATCCAAACAAAAAATATATTCTGCTGATTTAATAAAATTTAATGCTGCAATTACAAAATTACCTTCTCCGCAAGTAGGTTCAATAATAATTTTTGGTGTTATTCCCTTTTTCTTAATAAAATTACAGATTTTCTCTGCAAAATTAATTGGAGTTTGAAAATCTCCAAATTCCTTTTTAGTTTTTTTTAGTAATATTGGAGGATCTAATTGTTTTTCAAGAAATGCATACCAAAATTGAATATCATTCTTTGTTGGAAAAAAATTACGTATTTTCATTTTTTCCTCTAAAATCTGATTTATCTTTTCCAATTTATGATTTTCTTCAATTATTTCTTTAAAATTTAAAGATATTTTTTTTAAAAACGATTTAGGAAAAGACATGATGTTGGTTTATTATTAGATTTTTAAAATAATAACATTTTTACTCAAGAATTAAAATTCTTAAAGAACTGATAATTATGTTTTCCTATCTTATACAAATATTTAATACATAAATAATTAGGAAATTCTAATAATGTCAGTAAAAACTAATGATGATAACACAATTCATAATAATTCTAATGAAATGGATATTGTTGATCTTTTTGAACTAAAGATAAAAGAAAATGAGAAAAGATTTCTTTGGTTAGACCAATATAGAGGGTTGTGTGTTTTGTTATATATAGTGGGAATTTTAACATGGAATTTATCTGGTGATATCTTAACTAATGTGCTTCCCGTTGGTCCATCATATTACAATCATGGATATGCTCTCTCTTATGAAGTATATGGATATAATCCATTAGATTTTCCTCCAATAATTACAATTATTGATTTAGGGCAACCTATTTTAGTTTTTTTAATCGCCTTTATGCAAGCCTATAGTTTTAGGAAAAAGGAACGTATATTTGATAGAAAAACTGCTTGGATGCATACAATTAATCGTTTTCTTCTTATCCTAAGTTTAAGTGTAATATTTGAAGATATGATATTAGGAAAGGGGATCTTTATTGCATTTTTTGATGGTATATTGGCTTTAATTGCTTGGAGTTCCCTTATTGGAGGTTTATCTGCTGCTTTAATAAAAAATTCCAATAATCGATTAATTATTGGAATAATAATATTAATTATTCATTTCATTATGTATGCTATTCCTGGTTTAAACACTTGGAGCTTTGGAAAAGATTTTTATATTCTTCAAATCCCGTGGAGATTAATTAACTTATGTGCAATATCATTTATTGCTTCTGCAATTACGGGTTATTTTTTTAATAATGATGGTGGAGTCAAGTTGGAAGGGGATGTATTTAAAAAAAAAATAATTCCCATTTCTTTAATTATGTTCATTTCAAATTTTTTATTGGATTTTCTACAGTGGGCAAATAATATACACTGTACTACTTCTTTTGCTTGCCTTGCAATAGCTATTGCTTGTTTAGGGATTTTTATTTTTTATCAATTTGAACAAATCCAACTTACTATACCCTTTTTAACTAGTTTTGGAAAAAACATGTGGGTAATGTTTATAATATCTCCAATAATTGAATGGATTTTAATTGATCTCGTAAGAGATCTTGTAATTTCTAGTTCCATCCTAGCATTAATTATCATTGGAATTCTTCCTATAGTAATTTTAGGGTCAATTGCAAAACTTTTAGAAAAAAAAAACATTCTTCTGAAAATATAGTAGGATTATTATGTTTAGAACATCAGATAAAAAATATTCAAAGGAAATTTTTCCAAATCTATATTATTTTAGTGAAGGTTCCATGTTAGATTGCAATATATATCTCATTAAAAATAAAGATAATGAATTTTGCATTATTGATGCAGGTAATGGTTTATCTATGGATGGAATTCTCAAATCTATCGAAGATTTAGGATTAGATCTTCAAAAATTAAAATATATTATAATTACTCATGATCATTTAGATCATATAATGGGATTATATCCATTATTAGAAAAATTTTCGAATCTTAAACCTACTATTATTGCTCATTCATATACTGCTGATTTATTGGAAGAAGGAGATGAAAATAAAATAATTCCTCGCCTTTTTGGTGTCTCATCTTCAACTTTTGGAATAAAAGTCATTCCATTGAAAAATATTGAAAGAAAAGAAGATAAAAATAAATTTAATTTCGGAGATTTTAGTTTCGACATAATCTATACTCCTGGGCATAGTTTAGGTTCCATATGCTTTTATGAATCTACAAAAAAAATTCTCTTTTCTGGTGATGTAGTTTTTCCTCAGGGGAGTTTCGGTAGATATGATTTTCCAGGATGTAGTCTTAATGATTTAAAGAACTCAATAAAAAAGATTTGTGCTCTTGATATTAATATCCTTTGCGCTGGTCATATGACACCTACTCAAAATAATGTAAATAATCAGCTTGATATGTCAAATAGAAATATTCATGGATTGTTTTTGTAATCAATCTAAAACATAACTTTAATTAATGTTCTTATCATTTTTTTTCTTAATGGCAATTCTCGAAATTTCAATCTCATTACAATCAGAACCATTATTAGAGAAGCAATATTATTCGACAGATGGTGTCTTAGATAAGGAGATACGAAATTCATTACTTCAGGCAATATATAATTTAGCCAATGAAGCATTTGGGGAAGAAGTTCGAAGTTTTTCTTTAGGAGAATATTCAATTGTCTTAATTTCACATGAAATTGGCTTATCCTTAGAAGAAGAAATTGATCAATCAATATCAAATATTAAGAAAATTACAATGCATTCAATTATTAATAAAAATAGCGATGAAAATACAATCATTAAAACCATGAATGAAGCATTATTTCAATTCACCAATCGTTTTTCAGTTAATGATATTTTTGAAAAGAGAATTAAAAAATTTAAAAAATTTGAGAAAAGAATTGATAAAATTTTTGGAGATCTAATTTTAAAAAGTGAAGATCGATTTAAATCATTATTTTAGTTAAATTTAGCCTGAATATATGGGAAGTTTATTGATTTATGAGTTCATATTTAACTCTTGAAGCAAAAATTTTCTATCAAAAATATCTAGATGCTAATTCTTTAGATGATAAAATCAGATATCTTTAAGAATTTCTTTCAGAAGTTCCGAAACACAAAGCAACTAAAAAAATTGTAGATCAAAACAACACCAAGCTTTGTAAGCTAAAATCAAAGAAAGAAGCTTCTTATATTAGAAAAAAACTCTTTTATCAAAAGAAGATCCATTCATCATTGAAAAAGAGCCCCATACAATCCAAGTATTAATGATTAGTCAATTTTTTTCTCAAAGAAATGGAGTAGGAATAACATCTCTTTTAACAAATTTGAGAGGAATTAGTAATGCAAAGATAGGTTTTTTTTGTCTAAAACTTTAGTTGGAATTAATGATTGGAATGGTGTCAAATTTCGATTAATTGAAGAAGCTGCACTAGAAGATACACAATATTTGCCTCAGATTATATATAGTATCAAAATCACGGATATTTTTGCAATTTTAATTGATTTATGTAAAAATCTTTTAATACAAATGAATAAAATCTTAAATATTTTTAAAAATTATTGCATATTTTAGATTAAAATCCTCCTAATATTAAAATTGAGGAAACTGGCTCGGGAGGTATACAATTTTCCATACTAATTCTGCTAAATTATCTCAAGTATTGTCTGATTTTATTGAAGATATTGCAAAGTCTTATGCAATGTCTAATGCAACAATTAAAATAATTGAAGAAGTTTCAGTAAAGCCGATAGAAAGAACTATTAACCGAATATCTGTTTATAAACCTTGTTTAATGATTGCCAACAAAGCAGATTTACCCAATATTAAGGATACACATCAATTTTTAACGGAAAAATTTGGTAAAATACCATTCATAAATTTGATATATTTCCAGTTGCGTTTAAATGTGATAATATTGGAGTTGAAACTAGAAAAGGACTTGATATTTTTGGAGAATATATTCTATCCCGATTGAATTACATAAGAATTTATACAAAATCAAAAAAGGGAGTGTAAATAAACCATTAATTGACCCAAAAAATTGCAACTTTGGAGAAGTCGCCCAAAAAATTCATAAAGACCTATTTAAAACCTTTAAATTTCCGTATGTGTACAGAAAAATTAGATGTGATATTCCAACTCGAATAAAATACTGGTCTTAAATTTATAGTTATGGAATTTGATGTAATTGAAATTTTCTCTAGTACTTAATAATTTTACTTATTAAGAACAATCTATATAAATTCTTTTTTTTTAAGTTTGAAATAGATTACATATTTAAGACATATTACCTAAAAATTATATTATTGTTAGTAAGTTTATCCAATTATCATGATAGAAAATCAATCTTTCAATAAAAAAAAAAACGATATTAAGCACAAAAATTCTTAGAAAAAAGCCCAAATCAAAAAAAATTATTAAAAAAATTAAATTATAATAATTAGAATATATTTAGAAAAATTGCAATTAGTCACTCTTATATACAAATAAATTACTGCATAAAGTAAGAAACAGAAAAATTAATCTTAAAAATTAAATCAAAGCT
>CAYPTZ010000112.1:0-8562 GCA_964413395.1 uncultured archaeon
ATTTTTGGGTTTGGGCTTTTGCGGATTCTGCTGCAATTTTGCTTGTTTTATGTGGATTAATGGCCCTTACGTGGTTTGCTTATGAGGGAGTTCGAAGAGGTTGGATTGAACCTAAAAATGAAAGTTGGGAACGTGATTCTGTTTCACAATCGTTAAAAACAATAATTATTTGTGGATTAGTTCTTGGAATCATAGTAGTTCTTTCGTCTCTTATTACAATGACACTAAATTTATCTCCTTCAAATGCGTATTATAAGAAGAATGGTCCAGGGTTTGATGTTTTGACTAGTGTTATGTTGATTTTCATGGGTGTAGTAATCGCGTTAAAACCACTTGAAGATGTGCCTCTTGCAACTGTCATTAGTGTAATTGCGGGTGCTGTAGTTGTATTCATTGTCGCTTTATTACTTCCTGCTGATGCAATTGAATCAGAATATGGAAACACCATTAAATGGGTTCTCGTTGTAGTATTTATTATTGTTGCGGGACTTGTGGGTTTAGCTACGAAATATTGGATTAATACTGCAGAATTAATATCAAAAGTAATCTCTTGGCCTCCTTTTGCCCTTGTTGTCGGAATATTATGTCTTTTACAAGGATTATTAGTATGGTGGGGAGGAATTACGATTATAATGATCTAATTTTTTTTTAAAAAAAAAAGCAAGGTTTTTTTTTCTATTTTTTAATTTATTCTAATATGGATTTGTTAAATAAAAAGGAATATGAACGATTTTCAGTTTCTGTCCCAATAGAATTAAACGAAAAATTTGAAAATTTAAGAAATCAATTGAATTTAACTCGTTCAGATGCCATCAGAAAAGGTATGCGCTTATTTATCAATCAAGAATCTTTCAAAAACCTAAAAGGAACTTCTAATTTAGAAAAAAATGTAATCGGAACAATAGCGTATATAGAAAGAACTCACACTCACCATCACAATAAAGAAGGAGAACACAACCATACAAATATAAAAACTAATGAAGATATTGGCAAATCAGAAATTGATGTTTATTATCGTCCTGTAGAACAGCTGGAATTTATTCAGGTAAACGATCTACAACATCATTATTTAGAAGAAATAATTTCGAGTAACCATATTCATATTGAAATAGATAAATGTATGATAATTATTGCAGTCAAAGGAAAAATCAACCGAATTTTACAATTAGTCAATAAATTATCTCAATTTAAGACAATAGAGTCAATTCAATTTTCTCCATTAGATACACAATGAAGATTATCCCCCATGTAAGGAGGTTATAAGAGTTATTATTGTATCTGAATTAATAACTTTTTGGAGTCCTCCAGCAATAGAAATATCTACATCATTAATTAAACAAATAAGGCCAATTTCTAATTCATTATCAAGTAATTGTAAGATTTTCACATTTTTAGGTATAAAATATTCTTCTTGAATTTTTTGGAGAATTGATAATACCGTGCTTTTTTTTTTTATTTTTAGTTCAACAAAGTCTTGCCCAACGATATTTTTTAGAGAAGAAAAGAAAACTACTTTAATATTTATATTAAGATTTTCCATAGTATTTGACATCATTCTAAAAAATCTTCCAAACCAAAAAAATTTCACCCTTTTAGAAAGGAATTAAAAGAAACTATTTTATTATCAAAGTGAATACTATAAATTATTGCAAATAGAATAATATTAATTTGTGTGATATAAACTAATGTGGAACCAAGTTAGAGATTTTGAAGAAAAAGGGAAAATTGATAAACCAATCAAAGTTTTCGTGTCAGAATTAATCGAGTTAAGAGAAACTATTACAGATTTAGAAAAAAAGTTTGCTAAATCTCAGGGAAAAGTAAATGAATTGAAAGAAAAATTTAATTTTTTCAAAAATGCAGGAGTACAATCCGAAGAAAATATTAATGCAGATACAAGCGGCATTTCAGATTTAAAAAAAATGATTAAAGAAAAGGATGAAAAATTAAAAGCTATTCAACAAGATTTTATGAAAAAAGAGATCCTATTTCAATCCCAATCACAAAAATTAATAGAGAAATATAAACAATCAATAAAGCAAAAAGATGATATGATTTTCAATCTTGAAAAAAGCCTGAAATCTTCAAAACCAACCATAATAGAAAATACGAGCAATAATTCCGAAAAAGATAAAGAGATTGCTCGACTACAGGAAACAATCAAAGAGATGGAAGGAAATTTTGAAGCTATTGCTCAATTATCTGTTGATCAACATGAAGATGATGATCGAATTAGCGGAATGTTAGTTGAAAAAGATAGTGAGATCGCTCAACTAAAAAAAAAAATTGAATCCTTAACGAAAAACAATAAAGTAGCAAAATCAACTATAAAAACGAGTGCAATATCGAAAAAAAATAAGACCTATGTTGAACTTGAAAAGAAATTAGTACAAACAGAAAATCTCTATAAGTCAACTCAACAAAGATTAAAGGAAATGGAAGATGGAAATGAGAATTTACAAAAATATATTCAACAATTACAAACGAGCTCTATTCAACCTGATAATGCATTATCCAATGAGTTAAAAGAATTAAAAGAAAAATATAATTATACTAATCTTAATTATGAAAAAACTATTAAAAAATATAAGAAATTAGAAGTTCTTCTTAAAACTTATGAAAAGAAATTCCAATCTTTAGACTCCCCTCAAGTAGCTATGAAACCAGCAATTATTTCACGAAATTCATCTGAAAGTATCCCTAAAGCTGGTTTTGCTCCACAAAAACCTCCTAAACCAATCAAGAAAGGTGTTTCTTCTGGAGCTAGAATTGGGCGATCTGCAAGTGGACGTCTAGTTTGTCCCTTGTGTGATTCTCCTAAAATTAAGCTTATTGAAGATAAAAGTAGGGTAATATCATATGTTCCGAGAGTAATCTATGCAAAAAAACATCTCTGCAGCAATTGTGGACATTCATATGAATAATAATTAAAAAAATTTATTCAAATCCTTTTTCTTTTAGATATTTAAGAGGTTTTACTTGATGAAATTTCAATCCAATTTGATTTGATGTTGCACCAAAAGCTAGTGCCATTAATTCTGTAATATATAACACAGGTAATTTAACATGCAAATCAAATACTTTTTTCATAGATCTTTGTCCTGCTTCGAGTTGTTGAAAGCATGATGGACAATTTACCATAATTATATCTGCTGATACTTCCATAATACTGGAATATTTTCTTTTCATCATACCATTTGCTGCATCCTCATTATTTCGCATTACTCCTGAAGAACAACACAGTAATTCTTCTTGATATTCTACTATTGTTGCACCTAATTGTTCTAAGATTTCTTTTGCAAACTTAGGATTCATTGGATCGTCAATTTGCATTATTTCACTTGGTCGATTATAGTGGCAACCAACATGTACTGCAACTTTAATTCCTGTTAATGGCTTCACAACAGAATCCTTTATTAGTTTTAAACCTATATCTTCATGAAGAACTTCTACAAAATGCTTAACAGAAGAAGTACCTTCAAATTTTCTTCCAATTTTTTCTAAGTTTGCTTGGACTTCAGTTTTCTCAGAAATATGTTTATTTAATTCATGATTTACTCCTTTTAATGTTTCTGTGCATCCATTACACATACTTAAAATTGGATTACCTGATTCTTCTGCAAGACTTAAATTTCGTGCCCCTAAGGTCAACCATGATTGTCTATCTGTACTTTGAACTCCAACAGGATCTGGACAACAAGAAAATTGAGAATTATTTACTACATTTACATTTAATTTATCAAAGACAAAACGAGCACTTTTTTCAATAAAGGGGATTCGATTTTGAATTACACACCCTAGAAAGAATTCATATTTAATATTATTTGTTTTTATCTCCATTTTATTTATCATCCATTATACTTCTTGCTTCTGAAATTAATTCTTCCTTTATTTTTTTCCGTGCGGCAATTATTGAATTCGCTGGTGTTAAATTCATTAAAGTTTGAATTTCTTTAATATCTACATCAATTGATTCTGGTAATTCAAGCAATTCGCGACGTTTTTTAATAGCCGCTTGTAAAGGAACTGCTTTTCCATGAATATAAACTTGCGTTATTTCGCTTAAATAGGATTCTGGGATATTCATAGATTTTGCAGCTGCATTTTTAACAAGAATAAACGTTTCATGGAGATTTACATGTTGAGGGCATTCTTCTTCACATAATTCGCACATAGTACAATCCCAAACATTCGGTGTATTTAAATCAGGATGTATTAAACGTTCTTCATTATCAAAATTGGCTAATTGAATAATTGTCCTAGGGTTAAATTTTCCACCTGTTTCTAAAGCTACAGGACATATCGTAGAACAGGTGCTACAATTATAACAAGAATTTAAAGAAATTTCTCCTCCTTTGGATATAAATTCTTGATGTAAATGTTCTGAAGGGCTTAATTTATCCATATTAATATAAATAAGAATTTAAAAATTAAAAATAATCACTTTTTAAAAAATAATAAATATTTGGATTCAGATTTTACAAGGATATGATGTTAGAAAAAAAAAATTAAACATTTCTTTAGATTAGACTATAGGTTATATCCTATAATGCATTTGGAAAATTTTATATATATTTATCATTTTCTTTTTTTACTAAAGCCATAGCCACTTCTCTGAATAAATTTTGGATTCCTGAACCATTCAAAGAAGAAGTCTCAAAATATCCTTCAAATTTAATTTCCTTCAGAAAATCTTGAATATGCTCTTGTGGGATTTTATTGGAATCTTCGCTCATCAGATCTTTTTTTGTTCCGACTAAGAAATATTTTATACCTGTATTCCATAAATTTGCTTTCTTTAACACATGTATCCAACCATGTAATTTCTCAAGGGTAGATATTTTTGTTAAATCAAATACAAATAGAACACATTCTGTTCCTAAAATATAATCTTTAATCATGAATTTAAATCGATCTTGACCTGAGAAATCCCAAAATTCCATAGTCAAGTAATTTTCATAATTATTATAAGAAGCGTTAATTTTCTTGAGAAAAAAATCACAAGCAATGGTCATTTTTGTTGAATCATAAAATTCACCATTAACATAACGATACATAAGAGTGGTTTTTCCAACTCCTCCTTGTCCAAGAATTGCAATTTTTTTTTTAAATCTGAGAATATTTTTTTTTTCAGTAGTTGATATATTTTCAGTCAATTATTTTCACATTTTAGTAATATGAAAATGAAATTATATTCACATGTGTTTAAAATAAATCCAATATTATTCCAAAAAATTATTCAAAATTTTCTAAAAAGCAATAAAAAAAGAAATCAATTATTTGTTTCCAAATAATTTGCAATGTTCTTAGCTGCAATCTTGCCTGCACCCATTGCAGAAATTACTGTGGCTGCGCCGGTAACAATATCTCCGCCAGAAAAAGTATCTGCTATTGAAGTTTGAAGATTCTCATTCACTTCAATATACCCCCATTTATTTAATACTAACCCTTTTGTTTGAGATGTGAGAAGAGGATTTGCTCTTGCACCAATTGCCATAATTGCCTGATCTATTTCAATAATATATTCACTTCCGGGAACTTCCACGGGTCTTCTTCGTCCAGATTCGTCAGGTTCTCCCAATTCCATTTTTATCACTTCCACACTATTTACAAACCCGTCTTCATCCCCAATTAACTTAGTGGGATTTCTTAAGAAATGGAATTCAATTCCTTCTTCCAAAGCATGCTCATATTCTTCATGTCTGGCGGGGAGTTCTTTTTCACTTCGACGATATATAATCATAACTCTTTCTGCTCCTAATCTTAAAGCAGTTCTTGCGGCATCCATGGCAACATTACCGCCTCCAAATACTGCAACATTAGTTCCATGTTCAACAGGGGTATCATATTCAGGATCATATGCTTTCATTAAATTTACTCGAGTTAAAAATTCATTTGCACTTAAAACTCCATTTAGTTCTGTTCCAGGAATATTTAAAAAGATTGGTAATCCTGCTCCAACTCCAATGAAGAATGCTTTAAATCCTTGTTCTCGTAAATCATCGAGGGTTAATATTTGACCAATAACTTTATTTGTTTCAATTTTTACTCCACAAGCTTTTAAATTATCAATTTCTTTTTGAACAATTTTTTTTGGAAGTCGAAATTCAGGTATTCCATAAACCAGCACTCCTCCAGTTTTGTGAAAGGCTTCAAAAATAGTCACATCATAACCAAGATTAGCTAATTCTCCAGCACAAGTCAGCCCTGCAGGGCCTCCGCCAATAACGGCCACTTTTTTTATACTAGGATCTTCACAATAAACACTTTCTTCAACTGGATTAGGATTTTGGATGTCCCAATCTGCAACAAATCTTTCTAATCTACCAATTGCAACTGGGGCGGAGTCTTTAATTCTTCCCAATGTGCAGAATTTTTCACATTGTGTTTCTTGAGGACAAACCCGACCACAAATAGCTGGAAGTACATTTTTTTCCTTGATTTTATTTACTGCTCCCCGATAATCCTTCTCTACGAGTAATTTAATAAATTCTGGTATTGGAACTTCAACTGGGCATCCTTTAACACATGCGCGATTTTTACATTGTAAGCATCTTTTTGCCTCTTTAAGAGCTAATTCCTCTGTGTATCCAGTGGCAACTTCAGAAAAATTTTTTTTTCTTTCTTCTGCTGGTTGATGAGGCATTGGTGTTTTTTCTTTAATAAATTCTACTTTTGGCATTTTTTTAACCTTTTATTCATTATTTTCTTCACAAAATTGCTCCATAGCACGACAATTTTCATGATATTTTTCTAATCGGATTTTTTCAACCTTTGAAAATCTACTGTTTCGTTTTAATAGATTATTAAAATCTACGTCATGACCATCAACATCTGGGCCATCTACACAAGCATACTTTATTTTTCCTTGCAAGGTTTTAAATCTACATCCTCCACACATACCTGTGCCATCAATCATAATAGTATTCAAACTTACTGTTGTTGGAACTTCTGGTATTCCTTCAGTTTTTCCATTGGTTAATAAGGCCACAAATTTCATCATTATTAGTGGACCAATTGCAACAACCTGATCGATTTTTTGGGAAGTAATGATTTCTTTTAGTCTGTCTGTTACAAAACCTTTCTTTCCAAGACTTCCATCATCTGTAGTGATGATTACATGTTCTTTATCAAGGATCGATTCAAATTTATCCTGCCAAAATAATAAATCTTTATTCCTTGCTCCAAGAATTACATATACTTCATTTCCAATTTCTTTCAATTCTTTTGCTTGTGGGTAGATTGGTGCAATTCCAACACCTCCACCAACCAAAACAACCGGATTAGCATATTTAATAATGTGCGCTTTTTTCCCAAGAGGTCCAACTAGATCATTAATAATATCACCAGGTTCTAATTTGGCAAGTTGTGTTGTTGATTTTCCAATGGCCATTACCACCATTGTTATGGTACCTTTTTCTCTATCATAGTCTGCAACTGTTAAAGGAAATCTTTCGCCTTTTTCATCTAATCTTAAAATAAGAAAATTCCCGCCCGTTGCTTTTTTTGCAATAAGTGGTGCTTCTACAACAATTTCAGCTACACTTTGGTCAGGATTTAAGAATTTTTTTTTAAGTATTTTAGCTCCCATATACCATTTCACATTTTAAGTGAGTCTTATTTAATTCAAGTTGAAAAAATATTACATTATTTTTAAGATTATATAAGAGGAAAAAATACTTTCATTATAGCAGAATTTTTCTTTAATATTTATTCTTTAAAGCCTAAAAAAAAAGAGTAATCATTATTTAAATTAGCAATAAATAATAAATTTGTATTTATAATTAGTATACCTGAAAAAAATAAAGGTTAGAATCGTTTTTATTTATTCATTATCCTATTAAATTATAAATGATAAAATCAATAATTAAATCGTATTTAGGATTATAGAATATTATTTCATCAAATGACAATTAGGAAAGGAATTCATGAGCAAAAATAAAACTAATCTTATATTAATTGATGGTAATGAGCAGAGTATTTTAGAAATTAAATCATTATTAAATGAATGCCAAAAAATTAATTACAATTTAGCTATTGTTGATGATTTTACATTATGTGAAAAATATATATCAAAAAATCCTATAGATCTAATTATATATTCATTAAAGACCCCAAATTCTACAATCATTAAGCAATTCAAGTTATTTTATCAAAAATTATTTGAAATCCCTCTAATTGTAATTTTAGAACATGAAGATCAACGAATTGAAGTAAAATTACTTAATGCAGGTGTGCAAGAAATAATAATACATAAGGAACTCGTACCATTTGTATTGGAACATGTAGTTCTGTTTAGTATAAGACGTAAAAATAAGGAGAAAGACATTTTTCGAGAAAAAAAAATAGAAATTATTGGAGCACTCGCTGCTGGGATTGCTCATGATTTCAATAATATTTTAACTCCAATATTAGGAAATATTTCATTGGTAAAATCTGAATTAGATCCAATCAAAAATTACAATATTTATGAAATTTTAGTAACTGCAGAGGAAGCCTCTTTTAGAGCTCAAGAATTGGCAAATAATCTTATCACATATTCCAAAGGTGGAGCTCCTGTTA
>CAYPTZ010000113.1:0-8472 GCA_964413395.1 uncultured archaeon
AAATGCTATGATTTATCTAACAGTAGAAAAACGACTTATTGACTTTTCATATGGTGAAGATTTATCTGAATCAATAGAAAAAGTATCTGGAGATAAAATTTCATTATCAATAACTTTAACCGATAAAGATACTGGGTTTCCTATATTAGATGCCACAGTGGTAATTCGGTTTAATAATACTTTAAATGATATTGTATTAACTGATGAAAATAATGATGGAATATATGTATCAAACAAGACTTTTACTAGTGATGAAGTGAATGCATTCTTTAGAGATCAAAATTTCTTAGGCAGACTCAATATAACTTCTGAATTATACGCTTCGGTAGAAGAAGTAGTTAGCTTTACTGTGAAAATGAAGGAAATTTTCAATAATGTTCCTTTGTTTTACGCTCTTTTGCTTGCTTCTATGGTTGCGATATTTATTGTCGGTATAGGTGGCTATAAAGTATACCAGACTGCACAAATTCCAGCATTTGTTCGATTAATAAATAAACTGGATAAAGATATCTCTGATAATAAAGAGGTAAGTAAAGAAAATATCACTCTAACCAATGAAGAACAATTTATGGAAGAATTAGCTGATGAATGGAAAATCCTTGACCTTGATATTCGTTCCATCTGGGGTTCAGTCGGTAAAGTCGAATATAGTGATGATAATATGAGTGATGGCGATAAACCATCAAACCAAGGAGGAATTTAAAATGACTTTAGGAATATTAGTGATGCATTGGGATGATAGAAAGGGAGTAGAACTTTTAGGTCAATTCCCTCAAAATACAGTTCTCCCTGAAAAAACTTTAATGCAGATATATTCGCAACATGAGTTTACTAGCGAAGCAGGTATGGTAAGTATAATGGCAGGATCTCAGAATCTTGCTTCTTATTATACTGGTGTAGATAAGGCAATATATGTTGTTTTACTTCTTGATCTTGAAGAAGATGCTGATTCTTTTGAAGAAGGATTATTAGAAACTTCAAGGGAAATCGTAGCTAATATTGCAACAAATACATTGAAAGAAGTATTACCTCTTCTATTTCAACGTTTATCTGTATTTCCAGGAATGAGTGAAGAACAAAGACTTTCTGTATTATTTGGAAGTGAGATGAAACGAATTATTATTAAACGACTTCAAAATGAATCTATGATCATCAAATCTGAATTACGTATATGGCTAAAAGAAGAATATAAAGATTCCTTTGTTGATCTTGATAGTGTCCTCGAAAGTTTAGTAAAAGCTCAAATCGTAAAACTATCTTCTGTTAAAGGATTATCATCTGATGTTCTTTTTCTAAATCAAGATTTGATGGTTCTTAGGCGTCCCCCTGTAAAACTTTATAAAGATCCTGTAGATCATCATTTACCTGAATCTCTTAAGGATATTTATACTACAGAAGTAAGAAATTTCTTCTTAAGTTATAAACCATCTGAAGAAGATAATTTAGAAATTGTTGAGAAGGTAATGTTAGATCCCCAAACCTATGAAGTATTAAAACTTTTACGTGAAGCTTTAGTGACTAAAAATGATATCGAGAAATTAAGAAAGAAAGGTGTAAGTGATATTGAACAAGCATTAAAAGCATTATGGGCAACAAAAATGATTCAAGTATTTCGAGATAATGCTGGGACTGAATATTATTGTTTGGTAAGTGATTTCTTTATCCATCAATTTTTCCCAAAATACAATCTTGATTCAATTAGAAAACAATCAATTTATAAAGTGCAAAGTCCAAATGCTTTAACAAAAGCATTAGATCTCATGCGAAGAGAATATATGATGTTGGAAAAAGCAAAAAAGAAAAAAAAACCTAAAGTCTCCGCATGATTGTTAAAATTTTTAAATTTTTTTTTTACTTCTTTTAATATTAATAAATTTCAAAATCTAAATAATTGTAGTAATTATACTCATAAATTTTAGAAATTTAAAGATTTTATTTAAAAATCTTAAGGTTATAAGTAATTGTGTGATATCTTCAATAAACAAACCTTTTTAATTAGTACTCATTTTTTTTTTAAAATCAAACTAAGTTGAAGTTGAAATAAATATGGATATTAAAATTACAAAATCTCAATCTTTACATGAAAAACCAAAAGATGAATCAAAGTTAGGATTTGGAAGAATTTTAACAGATCATATGTTGATAATGGAATACAAGGATGAAAAATGGGGGCCAATGGAAATAAAACCTTATTCAAAATTAGAATTAGATCCTGCTTGTTGTAGTCTCCATTATGGGCAATTAATATTTGAAGGATTAAAATGTTATCGAACAGAAAAGGGGTTACAATTATTCCGACCAAGAGATAATTTTCAAAGAATGAACCAAAGTGCTGATCGAATGGTTATGGCTCAAATGAATATTGATGAAGTTATGATTGGTTTGAAGAAGTTACTTGAAATTGATCAAGATTGGGTTCCACATTCTGAAGGAACATCTCTCTATATAAGACCAACAATGATAGGAAGCGAAGCATTTCTAGGGTTACATCCATCTAGTGAGTTTATTTTCTTTATTATTTTGGGGCCTGTTGGAGCATATTATTCTGAAGGATTTTCTCCGATTAAAATTATGGTTGAAGATAAATATGTTAGAGCTGTTGAAGGTGGTGTTGGATATGCCAAAACTGCTGGAAATTATGCAGCTTCCTTAAAATCTGCCGTTGAAGCTGAGAAAAAAGGATTTACTCAGGTATTATGGTTAGATGGAAAGCAAGGAAAATATGTAGAAGAGGTTGGAACAATGAATATGTTGTTTGTAATTGAAGGTAAAGTTGTAACTGCCCCATTAAAAGGAAGTATTCTTCCTGGAATCACACGAGATAGTGTAATTAAAATCTTGAAAAAAAAAGGTGTCCCTGTAGAAGAAAGAAAATTATCTATTGATGAAGTTATTGAATCTATTAACAATAAAACATTAACTGAAGCTTTTGGGACTGGAACAGCTGCAGTTATTTCTCCAGTTGGCTCCATCACTTATAAAAATATTACTTATAATATTAATGACAACAAAATTGGAAATTTGACAAAAGAATTATATGATGAATTAACTGGGATTCAATGGGGAAAAATTGAAGATTCTTTCGGTTGGATCGAAAAATTATAAATTTATCTACAGATTTTACAATTTATTGCAGTAAATACGTATTTTTTCTTTAATTTCTCTTTAATTTTTTAATAATTTTGACCTAATTTTCAAGAAATTTTATATATATTACTTGAATCATGATCTTATGCAAATTAAAGTGGAAAGGTCTAAATCTTTAAAAATGAAACCTAAAGATGAATCAAAGATATTATTTGGGACTCAATTTACAGATCATATGCTTTATATGGAATATGATGAAGATAAAGGAGGATGGGGTCCTGCAGAAATTCGACCATATGGAACTTTAAATCTTGAAGCGGGTGCTTCTTGCTTACATTATGGTCAGAGTGTTTGGGAAGGAATGAAATGTTATAGAACTACAATTGGGAACACTTTATTTAGACCAGTAGAAAATTTAAAGCGTTTAAATCGAAGTGCACAAAGAATTTGCATGCCTGAAATAGATATTCCCTATGTGTTAAAATCGTTAAAAGACTTGATAAAAATTGAAGAAGATTGGATTCCTCATTTAAAAGGATCTTCTCTTTATATTCGACCTTGTTTAATTGCAAGTGCTCCTTTCTTAGGGGTTCATGTAGCGAAAAATTATATTTTCTTTATCATTTTAAGTCCTGCTGGTTCTTATTTCAAAGAAGGCTTTAAACCCATTAAGATTATGGTTGAAGATAAATATGTAAGAGCAGTGAAAGGTGGTGTTGGTTTTGCAAAGACATCAGGGAATTATGCTGCATCATTAAAATCATCGAAAGAAGCTGAAATGAAAGGATTTTCACAAGTGTTATGGTTAGATGGAATTCATCGAAAATATGTTGAAGAAATTGGAGCTATGAATGTTGCATTTGTAAAAGACAATAAAATTATCACCCCTCCTTTATCTGGTTCAATTTTACCTGGTATAACTCGTAAAAGTGTTCTTGAATTATCCAATCATCTTGGAATCAATTCAACTGAGGAATCTATATGTATTAATGACATTATTATCGGGATCCAAGATGGTTCGATCACTGAAGCTTTCGGTATGGGCACTGCTGCTGTTATCGCGCCAATAGGTTCTATAACGTATAAAGATAAAACCTATGAGATAAATAATTTTCAAATTGGAAAAATTACTCAAAGAATTTACAATGAATTAACAGATATACAATTTGCAAAGAAAGAGGATCCTTTTGGGTGGATTGAAGTTATTTAATTTTTCTTTTTATTCAATTCAAAATATTTGAGGATATAATTCCTGATATTTTTGAATAAAACGTTCATTTGGGGGATGAATTTGTAGATTATTCCTAAATATCTTCTCCCATTGATCACTTAAATCTAAATTTTTATCCTTCTTAGTGGTAGGATGAAATTTTTGGAAACAATAGGGGTTCTTTATCGCCATTCTACCGATCATTATTCCATAAATTAAATTTGACCAAAGATTTTGGAATTTATATGGCAATTTTTTCTTAATTTTATTAAGATCTTGAGGATACTCTATGTTTCCATTTATTATTATTGGTATATTTGCAGACAAGGCGACTTCTAAAAGATCCCATCTAGGTAGCTCAAAAGAATCTTGATTAGCATGCTTAAAGTGGATAATTGGAGGTGAAAGTCTCGAATCGTCCATACTTTTTAACATTTCTAAAAAATCTAAGAATTTATTTTCATTCATTTCATTCATATCTAATCCTAATCTCATTTTAACACTAAATCTAAAATTGTGTTCTCCAAAGTCTCCTAAAAATTCTGATATTATTTTTTGCATATAAGAAGCTTTAGAAATTAATGCGGCTCCTTGACCTGATGAAATTATATTTGGATCTGGGCATCCTGCATTTAAATTTATTCCTTTGAAATGGCTTTTTTTAGGATATTTTTCACAAAATTCCTGTAAGATATTTGAAAAACGAGAAAATTCCTCTTTTTTATTTGATATTACTTGAATCCATTGATTTTGATCCTTTATCTCAAATGTATCAATAAGATTCCATTTATTGGAATTTGTATTTAATAATTGTTTTAAATTAATCATTTCGGTATAAGAATCTGTAGCACCTTTAGCTAAAGAACGAAATGCCCATGATGAAATGTTTTTAAGTGGTGCTAAATGATATTGCATTTCATTTTTTTCCTCTTTTAATCAATTGTTTAGTTGGATCTAATATTTTTAGACCATCAATTATTGATTCTTCGATAGATTTCTTAAATTTAAATCCTAAGGATAATAATTTATCTGAGTTATAGTAATATGTGTTTTCAAAATATTTTAGTGCTGTGGCTGAAAAAAAAGTGCTTATTGTTAAGTTTTTAGAAAATATCTTTTGAATTAATTTAAGAATTGGCTTAAATATTTTAAATAACCATAAGGGTATTGAAATTTTTGGAGGTTTCCTATTATAATAAAATGCAAGATATGAAAATAGTTTTTTATACGTAACTTTTTCATTTGCAATATTGTATATGCTAAATTGTTCTGAATTTTCTTTAGATGCTAAAAAAACTTGAGCTTCTGCAATATCATTTGGTGCTGTTAATGATAATACTCCTTTTCCTTGATTTATTAATTTTGGAATTTTCCAATTTGCTAATTTAACCAAAGACGGAATCATTTGACGATCTCTTGCACCTATAATTGGACCTAAACGAGTAATGATAAAATTCTTATTAGGATATGCTCCTGTACATTTTCTGACCTCTAATTCAGCTAAGCGTTTTGTAATTGCATAAGGAATATCTTTATTTTTTAATACTGTTCCAAATTGAGAATCTTCCTTAAATATATTTGATTTTTGGGTTTTTTTCTTACTCGTATCATACACAATTATCGAACTTGAATAAATAAAAAAATCTGCATTAGAATTACAAAAAGCTTTAAGCATATTTTTTGTACCTATAACATTAGTTTTATACATCTCTTCATATTTCAAATATACATAAACACTAGCTGCAGTATGAAATACATATTTAATATTATTATCTAAAAGAGTAGATTGGATTAATTCTTGATTGGAAAGATCACCTTTGATAAGTGATACATCTAACTGTTGAAGAAATTTGGCAGCTTTTATATTTCTTACTAAACAAAAAATATCTCTTGAAGAAGAAATAGGAATTTTATGGCTTGATAATAAATATTCTACGAGATGACTTCCAAGTTGCCCCGTGGCCCCAGTAATAAAAATCTTCACCATAGAAAATACCTATTATTTATAATAAAAAAAGGAATTAAATTTTTAATATCTTTTTTAATTCATCATCAGTTAAAGTCATTGTTTGAGTTCCGTCAATTCTTTCAACCAATCCGTCTTTTTGTTCATAATAACTGATTACTTGTTCAGATTGACTTAAATAAGTATTCCATCGTTTTTCAAATGTATCTTCATTATCATCACTTCGATGAGTTAATTCTGTTGTTTTGCATTTATCACATTTGCCTTCAACTTTTGGCATAAAAGCTTTGCTATAAATGTTGTAAATTTGACCACATTTTGGACAACTAAAACGACCTAAAATTCGGTCCTTTAAAATCTCTTTTTTAATATCAATTACCACTACAACATCTAAATTTGCAATTTCATCTAGAGATTTTGCTTGTTCCAAAGTACGAGGGAATCCATCTAACATAAATCCGTGAGATTTAACGTCCTCTTGTGCGATTCTATCTTTAACCATCCCAATGACTACACTATCTGGAACTAATTTTCCTGCATCCATAAAACTTTTAGCTTGTTGACCAATAGGCGTATTTCCCTTAATATTGTCTCTAAATAAGTCTCCTGTGCTAATATGTGCAACTGGATTTATTTTCTTAATTTTTCCAGCTAATGTCCCCTTTCCTGCTCCTGGGGCTCCAAAAAGTACGAAATTTGGCATTCAAGTATCATTCCTTTTTTCTAATTTAATAACTAAATTATAGAACTATATTTTTTATTATCTTTCTTCTGCTAAAAAAAATATCTTATCTTTATGTATTTTATGATTGATTTATAATTTCATTTTAAAATCTTTTTAGTCTCAAAGTCTAACAATTATTTATTAATTCATAAAAAAAATCAAAAATTAGATTTCAGTTGTCCAAAAAAATATGAAAATAATGAAGTATTTTTTTTTGACCAAAAATATACAAAATTATAATTATTTCTTTATGTAAATAAAGGCTATGAGATTATCTGGTGCCTTTATGATATAGCTTTTTTTCCAATATTTACTAAATTCGTTCAAAGGATAGCGAATACTGATAATTACGGAGTTAGATTTAATTTTCTTAATTACATGTAAAAAATATTTTAAAAAAGTAGGAATTAAAAAACAAAAAATAATATCCATATTTGAAATATTAAAATCATAAAAATCTGCTTCAATAATATTACAAATATCGCCAATATTTCTAATTTTAATTTCATTATTACCATATTTTATCAATTCTAAATTAATTTCTAATCCTATAGAATGAATATGATATTTTTCACCAGCATAAATAATAATCCTTCCATCTCCTGCTCCCAGATCCACTAGTCGTTTTGATGGATTTATTAGTTTCATTTTGTGTAAAAATTTAAAAACATTTGTAAAAAGAATCTCTGGAGTAGGTAAATAGGGTAAATCTTGTTGGGCAATAGTTTTCCATGATTGTCGCTTATAATATTGGGTAATTTTTTTTCTCCTTTTAGCTATAAATTAAAAGATTAAGGAAAGTATTTCTTCTTCCAATTCTTTAGCTTTTCTAATTTGATTTCGTAAGAATTTTGTATCTCCATATTTTTCAAACCATTTTTGAAAACGATCTTTAATGGATACTTGTATGGTCCCAGAAAAAAATTTATCTGCTAAACATACAATTTTTTCTTCAATTGAAACTGGGACATAAGATTTTTCTGGTAGATTAAAAATAATCGCTTCCTCTAAAGTGATTCCTGCAAGAGAATGTCTTTCTGCAATATTAGCTAATTCTTCAGGATAACCCAAGTCCCTTAGAATTTTTCCACCTTGAGGTCCATGATTCATACCATGAGTTTCTACTCGTCCAATATCGTGCATTAATGCCCCAATTTTCACTAATTCAACATCAACTTTTACTTTAGTTATATTATGGGCAATATCTCTTGCTTTTCTCATCACTGCTAATTGATGATTAATAACATGATGTGATAATCCCATTTCCTTCATTTGCTCCAAGGCTTCTTCCTTGGTTGGAAGGTTAATATTGAATGATTTCGATGATTTTTCCATTTTAATCTAATTTTATTATTCTTATAAGTAATTCATAAATGCATTACTATTTCTTATTTTTTAATATTCTTTTAACAAATAAAAATGTAATATTCCTTAGGAGTCATGATAAAATAACCTGTTCAAATTTTTTTTATTTTTGGATAAATC
>CAYPTZ010000114.1:0-8437 GCA_964413395.1 uncultured archaeon
CTTCAATACTTTTTTTTATTAATTTAATTTTTTGATTTCGTGCAATGATTAGGGATTTAATCCTAGTTTCTTGATTACTTTTTTTATTAAGTAATTCTTCATTTAATATTTCGATTTTTTCTTTTGCAGAATTTTGTGTATGATCTAAATTTCTGTTGATTTGGTTCAATTTATCCGAAATTGAATTTAGCTCCGATTCAGAATTCAACATTTTTTCTTTAATATATTTAATATGCTTAAATGAATTTACTAGTACTTGATTAACTGAATAATTTGCCTTGAGTGTATCAAATTGTAGAAAAAACTTATTTTTTTTTCGTAATTCTTCAAATATTAAATCAATTCCGATAAAAAATTTTCCAATTTTTTCAATCGTGTTTTTATTTTCTTTGATTACCCATGCATCAATATTATTTTTTTCGTTATCTAACTTTTCTTTGATGATATTTTCATCAAATCCATTATTTTTTCCAATTTCTTTCTTATAACGTTCTGAAATATCTTTTTCTTCAACTATCAAATTTGCTTTCCATTTTAAAAATGGTTTTTCGATCATTTCTTTAATATTCTTCCATCGTATCATGAATCCTTGAATATCTTTTAATGTTTGGATCCATTGCTGACCAAAATTAAATGCATCATCAAAAGTATAAAGATCTTCTAAGCAAGAAAAATTATTATGATTGAAAATCGACTTCAAATGAATAATTTCTCCCAAACCTTGAATGATTTCAGAACTCATTATTCCTTTTAATTCTTTTTTAAATGATTCTTCACTATTAATTTGATTTTCTTCCTTATTTTCAAAATTTTCTTCTTGAATATTTCTAAATTGAAGAACATCTTTTACTAATCCAAGAATTTTTTCTGGCAAAAGCTTAGTATTCCTAAGAAGATGTCCAATCTGAGCAGTACTAGGGATATTATTTAAGGATAAATCAAATTTACTAATCCCTACTTTGTCAATTAATAATTTATAATTTGGTTCAGCTTGTATAAAAACAACTGGCCAGAAAACTTCAGACATTTGAACTAATTGTTCACCTTCTTTTATTCTATTACATATTTGGATAAAATTTAAAGCGATTGATTCTTTAAATGAAAATTCTGTTTTTAAACCTGAATTAATTGCATAAGGGAAGCGAACCGACATTATATTATCATTAGGATATTGATTCTTTAGAGGCTTTTGATCTGATAAAAATACAAAATCATCTTACAATCAATGAATTTAAAAAAATTGACTTGAATAAATTAAATTTGTCATTTTTTAACTAAACGATATATCTTCAAATTTTTTTTTCATGAAGTCTTATTTCTATATATCTTATGAAAAAATATAATGAAGTGAAAAATAATAATTCAAAAATTGATATAGAAAAGGGTATCAAAGAAGGTTTGAAAGCACTTGATTCTACATATAATAATGAAGAAAATAATATCATAATTGAAAAAAGAGCAACAATTTCTTCCAATCTTGCAGTTTTTTATTGGAAATTGGAAGAATTTGAAAATTCTAAAAAATATTTCTTTTTATCCTTAAAAGAATTTGAAAAAATCCATGATACTTTTAAAATTGCTTCCACAAAAGGTGCCTTAGGTTCACTTTATTTAGAATTAGGTGAATATCAAATTTCACAGAAATATAATGAAGAAGCTTATGAATATTGGAAAAATACAACTTTCCTTAATGAACGTATAGCATGTTTACAAAATCTTGGTATGATTTCGCTAAGAAATAAAGAAGAAGTTGAAGCAAGCAATTTTATATTAGAAGCATTAAAAATGGCTATCTCATTACAAGATGAAAACCAGTTTGTTATAACAATTCAAATTTTGCTTGAATATTATGAAAAACAAAAGAGATATGATATGCTTCTTGAACTGAAAAAAAAAGCTTTGGAATTTTGGGATCTTATTGATGTAAAAGAGCGACAGGTTAAAACTTTAATAGATATTGGTGTTATTTTACAAATTCTTGATGATTTTGAATCCGCTATCACAAATTTCAAGAAAGCTTTTAATATTGCGTATAATCTTGGCGATATTAAAAAAATGTTTATTACAGAAGGCTTTTTAGCCGAAAGTTATATAAAAATAAAAGAAATTGAGAAAGCTAAGCAAATTTATTTACAGGCATTTAAATTGGCAATATATATGAACGCAACTGAAGATTATCAACAAGATGTTAACTCGATGCGGTTGGCTTTACTATCATTAGGATATTCTGTTGATGAAATTGTTAAAGAAGGTCAAAAAGCCTTATCGGAAGCTAAAAAAGACCTTGAAGATAACAAAAAAAAACAATAAAAAAAGGAGAAAATTTAATGAAAAAACTTGCTGAATTATGGGAAAAAATTGATACTGATGAAAAAAAAAAAGTGAAATGTAAAATATGCTCTCATTATTGTATTATTTCACCTGGAAAGAGAGGATTTTGTAATACACGTGAAAATATTGGTGGTATTCTTTATACATTAGTATATGGATCTTGTATTTCAAAAGGAAGCATTGATCCTATTGAAAAAAAACCATTATACCATTTCTGGCCCTCTTCGGAAGTATATTCAATAGCAACAATAGGATGTAATTTTCGATGTAAACATTGCCAAAATTGGGAAATTTCACAATCCTATCCTGATTTAAATGGAAGTATTGCAGAATTTTCAGTTAAAGACAAAACTAAATTTGGAATTCAAAAATTTAATCTCATTGAGATGAGTCCTAGTGAAATAGTTACTAGAGCAAAATATTTTGGTTCAAAATCAATTGCGTATACTTATAATGAGCCTGGAATTTGGTTTGAATTTGTAAAAGATACAGGAATTCTTGCTAAACAAGAAGGAATCAAAAATATTTTAGTAACCAATGGTTATACTAGTAAGGAATCTAATAGCGAATATATAAAATTTATAGATGCTGTAAATATCGATTTTAAAGCTTTTTCAAATGAATTTTATAAAAAAATTGTTGGAATTTCAAATTTTCAACCAATTTTGGACACAGCAGAATTTTTCAAAAAAAACAATATTCATGTAGAAATTACGAACTTAATCATACCAAATGAAAATGATGATCTTTCTGAAATAAAAGAGATGATTCAATGGATTAAATTCCATTTAGGTGTCAATACACCTCTACATTTTTCTGCTTATCGCCCTATGTATAGATTAAATCAACCTTCTACAGGACATAATATTTTAATGGATGCATATAATTTAGCTAAACAAGTAGGACTCAATAATGTATACATTGGAAATATGATGATGGAACAGGGATCACATACCATGTGTCCAAATTGCAATGCTATTGTAATTGAACGACATGGATATAATATCATTAGTAAAAATTTATCGAAAGATAATCGATGTAAAAAATGCGGGACCAAAATTTCAATTATTGGGGAATTCCCTCATTAAAGAAAAGGATTTTTCTCGAATAAATTGCATGGAATAAAATTAATTATTGTATTGTTCAATATTTCGTTCTATAAATTTTTTAAATTTTTCAATAATTTAAAGACTAGAATTAATTTAAGGAATAGATATAGAATGAACAATAAGTCGTTGCGTAATAGCATGAAATTAGGAATTTTGGGACTCTTTATTGGAATTCTTATTTTTCAATCCACTCTTCAAACCTATGTAAATAATCCTCTTGGAGAAACTAGCTTTGAAGATACTTTATTAGACGAAACGGCAAATCCTGTAAACCAAGCAGGTTATAATATATTAAAATTGCCCTTTTTAGAAAATACTACTTTGTTAAGCGATTGGTTGGAGAATAACATGATTGATGAAGCTACACTCCCTACATCACCTTCTCCAGATGGTAGTAATTTTTATCCATTATATTACGCTGAATCAGATCAATTCGGTAATATTATTGATGATCATCATCATCTAGAAGATTTTGGAGCTTTTCTAGGTGGATTATATCAAATTACAGGTGAACAAACAACATCAATTGATAATTATATTGAACAATTAGATAAATACAATTTCGCAACTTCAGATGATGTAGGATATTACTCTTGGGTTAATGATGGTGCTACTGTTAACTCTACAGAAAAAGATTTTATGAGTAATGCTCAAATTTTGTTATCAATATTAAACGTAGTATTAGAAAACCCCTCAGTAGGGACTAGTGCAGTAAAATCAGTCTTAACATCTCAATGGAATGATTTAGAAACTTTATTTTTGGATACTACATTAGATGTAAATGACGGAGGAGAAATGTACAATCATTCTCTTTCAGAGCCAAAGAAATACATGGAAGATCAATTGGTTGCTGCTATAATTTCATATCAAATGTATAAAGTATTTCCATCAAATGGTGCTTACTTAGCAAGAGCAAGTAACCTAATGAACGAATTACTCTCAAATGGTGATGGAACAGACTATTTTGATGATGATTCTTTTGACATTTCACGAGATGTAGATCCAAGAAGTGGAGAAAATTTTAATGATAATCGGAATATAAATACAAATGCTTATGGAATTTGGGCTTTGGCAGAACATTCATATTATAATACTGGAAATACTGGTTATATTGATGATGCAGAAAATATTTTTCAATGGAATCAAAATAGATTAGCCAACACATCTACCTATTCACTTTTTATGACTGAAGCTGGTAAATTTGGAACAAGTGTTGAAAATGCTACGATCTATCTTAAAAATAATGCTATCATGCTAACTGCTGTAAGTAAATTATTTGAAATTACAGGTAATTTTACTTATTATGACTATTGTATGGATATGTATGATAGTATTGAGCAATTTTTTAAAGATTCTTCTTCTAATGGAATTTATTTTAAATCAATAGAACCTGAAAATAAATCTCAAGATCGAGTAAAAAATTTCGGATCAAACTCTTATATTGTAAGATCCTTAAGTTTAATGGAAGATTTAGCCAATAAAGCTACATTAGATTTAACGTCAAATACATCTGATACCATTATAAAAGGTGAAGAGATTGATATGAATATTTCATCCATATATAGCTTTGATAAAGAAGCTATTTTATTTGATGAAACATTAGAAAATGAGGTTTTAATTTCAAATTCATCATTCTTCTGTACAATTAGGAATTCCTCTAATGATATTGTAGATTCATATTCAACATCTTCCAACCCTGATAATGATGGAACTTATGAAATTATATATAACATTGAATCTCTAAATACTGGAACATATACTATTTCTATGTGTGCAAACAATACTGGTGTGAAAACAGTATTTAGTGAAATTTCTTTCGAGATAATTTCTGGTATTCAATTATTGAGCTCAGAAATAAGTGTGGATGAAATTATTGCAGGTGATGTGTTTGATTTAAACCTTACTTTCGATAGTTCAAGATTAGAAGATCTAAATGTATCTATAAATATTAACAGCAGTTCAATTGTAAATCAGACTCATCATAATGAACTTATTCATAATGAAGCATCTGAACTTGAAACTAGTCTTATTTATAGTATTCAAGCTTTAACTGAAGCAGCATTAGATTCACAAATTATTGTAATTGAAGTGTATATTGATGATGATATCTTAATTTCAAAAACTATCAATTTAGATCTTCAAACTGCTATATCTTTTCAGCAAACATCTGATTTGACAGGTTATAGAGGGAAAGAATTTCAATTAGAAGTAATTTATAAAAATAGTGCTAGTGAATCCATTGATGTTAAAATTGTGATAGATGGTGAATTTATTATATCTGATATTTCAAGTGAAATGTTAAATCCAGGGTTATCAACTAAAATATATAGCATTTTAATTGAAGACGATGCGCCATTGAGATCAATTGATTATAACATTGAGGTCAGTAGAGTCTCAGATGATAACACTCTCATTAGTCAAGATTTATCTATTGTAGTTGAAAATCCTTTAGAATTTAAGTATATTGAAGTTCCGGAATTTTCTTATCATTTTAAAAAGAGTTTCGTTTTAGTATCGATATATAATCATTTGGATGTCAACCAAAATGTTACAATTTCAATTGATGATGATATCAATTCATCTATTGTTGTATTAAATCCAAGAGAAAACATATTCAAAGTTCCTATTGGTTCATTTTTAAATCCATACAATTTAAACACAGAAGAATTTTTCTTTAAAATAACAGATATGGATGGAAATCTTATTTATGAACAATATATTAGTACAAAAGTTAAACCATCTATTCAGAGTTTATTATTGGCTTACGTTGCTCCAATATTAATACCGATTATAGGAATGGTGGTTTTTAAACAAATCGCAATGGAGAATAAAAAACGCTTAAGTTAAAATAAAGGTGAAATATACATGAAAAAAAATAATAAAAGCACTATTTTACTATTGAGTATATTGGTAGGATGTATTATAATTGTCAATAATGTTAACAATAAAGATTCTACGCAAACAATATTTCTTGTTAGTACACCTCAATCTGCTGCTCAAACTGATGGAATAAGTCCTAATAATGTAACAATTAATGGTACTTTTGGAGACACTAATGTCAAACGGGGTATTGAAACTGTTATAATTGAATTTTGGAATGAAAATGTTACTTTACGCCAAGATATTGATTATATTGCAAATATTACTTTATTTGACGATACTCAAATAAATGTTACCTTAGTTAATGTTAATGAAACAAATATAGGATCATCTGTGGATGATGAATATTATCATAGAGGTACTTTTGATATTTCTTTATCCCATGCTCTTGGTTTAGCAACAGTGACAATATTACTTGTTGATGAAGCTGTTCATTCAGTGGTAAATCCTTTAACTGATTATGAAGAATATGGAAGTTTTACAATTCAAAATAACCTCCCTCAAATTGGATTGATTATGAATTCTACTGAAGTCTATCGAGGTAGATCTATAAATATTTCTTCTATCATTCCATCTGATGTTGAAGAGAGAACTCTTGATTTAGAATGGTCTATTGAGTTATATCGTGACTCTGGGATAATAGTTCACTCACGAATTCTTGATCATACCTATCAAGATTTCTCCAATCCAGATTTCTCTTGTTTAGTTGAAATTGACATTGATGAAGATCCTGGTAATTATTATATTAATGCAACAGTTTGGGATACAGAAACTAGTAACTCTATTATTTATAATATAATTGTATTAAATAACAACCCAATTATTGCAGATTATCAATTTGAAAAAGATGGAGTGATCCAAATTGTGGATACCATTTCAATTATTCGAGGTTCTTCGATAGAAGTTTCGCTAAATGTCACAGATTTTGATTATGACGACGAATCTGGTAATAATGATTTGCTGATGAAAATCTACGCAAATGAACCTGGTACTGATAATTCATTATTAGGTGCCACCTATAATAATCTCGAAGCAACAAATGAAGATGGATCGAATTTCACATCAAGTATAGATATTAAAGGAAGTGTCAATGTAGGCTTTACTGAATTAAAAATTAGGATTTATGAAGAAAATTATGGAGAAATATATGAAGAAATCACTCAAAAAATCTTAATTGTGAATAGTATTCCAAAAGTTTCATCATTTAATATAAGCAATCTTGAACCAACAGATGAAAAAATATTTCTTGAAGATGATATTTTAGAGTTTAGATTTAATGCCACGGATGCTGAAAATCAAATTCGGTTTATTAAAATTTCTCTTTTATATCATAACCAAACTTCAAACACAACGATGTATTTAAATTATACAATTGAATACAATGGAGTTGATACTGTTTTATCAATTCGTGCTGTAGATCTTCCGTTGGGTGAATTTATTGCTTATGCATTTGCTATCGATGAACAAGGTGCTATAAGTAAGCCGATTACAGGGATTAGTTTCAACATAGATGAAAATCCTTCCATTTCATCATCTACTTGGCTTATTATAATTGCTGGTTTTGCATTAGTCGGAATTATTTCATTTGCTGTTGGTACATCATATTCAAAATCAAAAATTGGAAATTCAAATTCTACACCAAGTGATTCAAAAGCAAAAGATATTGCATCCAAAAAACAAATAGAAGATGTTAAAAAGGTTTCAGATACGGAAGAAGTATTGGATTCATCAGACAAGAAAAATAAAAAAAAATTCATTAGAAAATTGTAATCTTTTTTTTTTTAATGTTTTATTTTTTCTTTAATTTTTTTTATTCCTTCATTTTCATTATCAAAATATTGCATGATTTTCGACATATTTGACCAATCTTTATTTTTCGTGACTATTACAAGCATTGCTTGATCTTCTATCTCTTTAAAAATGATATAATTTTTTGGAGTATGATAAATAAAAGAATTTAAAACCATTGCTTCTTCATTTTTCCCTTGATATCCTTGAATGGATGCATAAATTGAATCCATATTGGATTCCATCATGGCAATGTCTAAAGGAATAAATTTCAACGGTTTTGATTTAATTTCTCCCAATGTTGATGTAATTATTAAACCATCTTGACG
>CAYPTZ010000115.1:0-8422 GCA_964413395.1 uncultured archaeon
AATCACATCGCATATTTCACCCGTTATCGTTTCAAATTTCGATTTCCTTTTGAAAATCCATCGAACTCATCCCAATCCTCGTTTCTTTGCTATTCTATCGCTGAATCTTCTTTCGCCTTTTTCTCTTATGATTTCTTCTGAGCAAAAAAATTAAATAGTTCCAATACCAAAAACAATTCAAAACTTAAGAGAAAAAAGAGTACCGGTGATGGGTCTTGACCCCATGAACCTCAGGATGTCTCATTAGGCGTCGAAATTCGACGTCTGACCCTATATGTGGGACCTAAGTCCGATTATGAGTCCTGCGCTCTACCAACTGAGCTACACCGGCTTGGTTTTGATTTAGGTTTTTTTAGTTTTTTTTATATATTGTTAGATTAATATACTTAGAGCCTCCGGAGGGACTTGAACCCTCGACATCTGCCTTTACGTTGCTTTCTCGTGATGAGAAGGCAGTACCAAGGCAGCGTAATAACCGAGCTAGACTACAGAGGCATTTTTTTTTTTTTTGAAAATTTATGATATGATACGAAATTAAGGAAAAAAAGGAGCCATTTCATAAAAATTTTTTTGCACGAGGTGAGATCCAAGAGAACTGTACTACGGGGATTTAAGTAAGGCAGAGTGAAATGAAGAAGGTTTTGAGATCATGGAAAAAGCCCTCTAGGAAAAATAAGAGGGGAAAAAAAATAAATAGAGATCAAAGGGAGGAGAGTAGGGAAGAATAAAGCGCTTCCATGTATTGATTGTGCGAATATGCTTGGTTTTCTACAATATCCCCATTGATGGTAAGGGTAGGACTATGTTGGTGGCGATAATTATACCACCATTGGGCGAAAGAGGGATGTTCCACTCCATTAGTGCAGCCAAAAATCTTCTGGAGAGCCCGAGCCCGATTGAGGGAAAGTCCCCATTGAACATAATGTAAATGGAGGGAAAATAGAATTTCTTCGAAGGAGAGGGGCCGAAAATCCCCGTCAACCGAAATCCAATTGGAAGGGGATCGCATGCGATGGAGGAACCACACAAACGCTTCCCCTTCCTGCTTGGAGGAAAAGCAGGGATTTTGTTTTCCTAAGGTTAAGCAATTACGTTCATAGGTGGGAGCATAAGAATTCTTGGCAAGAATATCAATCGGATAAAATCCCGCCGCCAAATCTGCCCGACGATTTAAATCCTTCCGAATCACATACCACGGTTTCTTCTTACCATCCATTTCCCAGTGCAGATAATTGCCTTGGAAATCTCGGGTTGCCGAATCATAGAAATAGGTGGTGGTGTCGCGGGTATTATCACTAAAGGTATAGTGATAGTTTTCAAAGGGCACAACCGTTTGATGATAGGAGTGGCGACGTTGTACAAGAGGCGCAGGAAGATGGCCTTGTGCAAGCGTTTCAGCTCCGAATAATTGGCTGAAGAAATTATCATTGGACCCAAGGGGTAAGGATCGGCGAGTTTCAGGATCAGAAGAAAACGCAGTAAATAAATCTTCTTCATTGCTGGATTCGTAAGTCTTTTGTTCAGTGATGATGGTTTCATCTAATAACTGGAGGGGTATAGATAAATCACCTCGTTTTACCCGAGATCCTGCCCCATAGAAATAGGATTGGTCAAAATCACTCAACAGATAGGTGCGGGGTGTGGCCGTGACCCAATGAAATTCGTGTTGGAAGACCCGAGGATAGGAGGAAACAGAAAAGTAGGCGGGCTGGGGGAGATGAAAAATCTCCGAGGTTTTGAATTCCATAAAGGCATCCAATTTAGCCCTTTGGCTATCTTCATTCCAATTATGCCCTTGTTGAAAAGGCATCATACAAATTTGCGCCAAATAATCAAACAAAAAAGCATAATTGGTGTCTAAGGGATATTTATGGTTAATATCACCCGTCGATAAATCATTGGTGGCCCGTAAATCAATGATATCGGACCCAGTAAGAAAATTGAGGAGATTATTTAATATATTATCCATGAAGGTCCCATAAAAGCGGTTATTGAGTTTACCAATATAGAGATATTGACTTAGATAGTTTTCAATAGGATTGTAGGCGACATCCTGAGGATCATACCGCCCTAAGTAGGCAATGAGTTCGAGACTATCCATAAATTGCTTTGCAGCATGTTGATCACGACGGTTTTGAAAAAGCTCATATTTCGTAGTGGAGGTTTTTCCACAGAGGGCGACGGCATATTGATCGAACGTACCTTCCTTATACAAATCCCGCCAGTGAGCAATGATATCCTTAAAATCAGCACTGGTCATCCAATACATAAAGGAATCAGCAAGATCAGAGCTAAAAGTCAATTCAAACATCAGACCCATACTACACATTTTTTGGAAGTAATCATTCGCGTTCTTATACCCTCCTTTTCCATCGGTGAGATATGGGCCTTCATTGGGAACAATCCTGACTAATTGATCAAACAGATCCCAGAGTGCTAAATTCGTTGTTCCATGATGCTTTCCATTTAGGAGTAACCAATTGACCGAAAGCACTTCCGCGAGTAACATATCATGCACATTTTTCATAAAGGCTTTTTGATTGTGTGTATTTTCTTCATAGGTGGCCCCAAACCGCACATTTTCAAACAGTGAAAATTCAATTTGCCCTGTGAGAAACAATTCAAAGATCTGGGGATGGTCAAGATCGTCTATAGCAATGGCATCAAAATTAATCGCTTCGGAAGGCGGAGATCGAGATAAAACGGATTGGTACACTTCTTGGGCATCCATTTTAGATTCCATACTTAAAGTAAGGTAGGAATAGTCAGAGAGGTCGAGTAATTCCCACCGATCAGATTCAGGTTTGTGACTATTATATTTATAAACTGGAAGGTTGAGAAGAGAATTGTAATTTTGGACAAGGGGATGATTTTCAATATTCTGATAATCTAACACACCTTGAAAAATTGTCGATTTGGCAAGGAATGTATTAAAGTTAGGTCTGAGGTGAAATGGAATGTTAGAATCACTCCAAAAACTTCGGAAGGCTGCTTCACCTTTTCCAATTGTAGGATAAATAGGTAAACCATATTTTCCTATATTTCCATCAAGTTCAGGATCAATCAACGCAATACTATCGGCCCGCAGGATCATCTCTAAAATTTGATCCATACTTTGATGTCTTCCATATTGTTGTTCGCCTGAGTAACAATCGGTCCACACATAACCATCTTCATAGGCGATAGTAATACCTCGATTTTTTTCCACATATTCGAAAAAGACCTCATTTTTAGGTGATACATCAAATTCAGATCGGATGAGGGCTAAGAAGGAAGCAAAATCGCTATGAAGATTTTGCCAGAGGAGATCCATCGCTTGTTGTTTGAGTTTTTCCAGGGACGCTTTTGTGGTATCAAAATCTTTAAGGCGGAGTTTTGATTCCAAATCAATTGCCGCAAAGAAGGTCGATTTCACTATTTTTTCTTTCATTATCGATTGACTGAAGGTTAATAGTTCGTTTATCATTGCTGTATTTGTTCGAAACACGCGAATCATCGATTCAAGGGTGTTAGCAGTAATCAGTTGGGCTAGGGTGCGCTGTTGTTGCGCGGCTTTCAAGGCAAGAAATTCTGACACAGGGAAGGTTCCCAGTTGAGTGCTTAGACTGGTGACAACGGAAAGATCTGTATACATCATGTCTCCAAGAGGAGCTAATTGGAGGTGACTTTGGGATGATAACATTTTGAGGTGAGTATAGAGAGTCCCCATATCAAGAGTGGAGTCGGTTTTTCCACCAAAATTCGTGATGGTTTTCATATTAACCCAACTAAGGAAAAATCCTCCCATACTTTCCCCTATTACATTGGCTAGTTCGTCATTGATCCCCATATATGTACAAGCTTGAGTCACGATATTTAAAATTTTGGCTAATTGCTCCTCTTTTGGAACATTCAAGAAAAGAAAATAAAAAAAAAGTGATGCTCATGTGCAAACCAATTATCCCTTCCTCCATTTGATCTTAGAAGATTGCTTAGCCTAATCTTGGTCGTTTTATGAACTCGATCCCCATGGTGCTTCCAGTTTTGATGTATATGGAGATTAGTATCCCTGAAATTATATTGTGCAAATTCTCTAAGAAATTTAACGGATTGATTGAGGCTTACAGCTGAATATCTTAGCGCAAGGGATGTTTTATGTGTTGGGAGAATATTTCAGCATTCCTAGATCTGCCAATCCTCCGTGTCCCTTTTGATAGAAAGAAATTTCGAACTTTTTAGATTTGGGGGATCATTTACGCTTTTTCACCTCTCCCAAGGTCTTTGAAGATGAAGTATCTCATGTTTTGAAGGATGGAAAAAGCATTCGAGAGTTAGAATAAAAAATATTAAAAAAAAATTGATAAAAAGGCTAAAATTATTAAAATTTAAGCTAGGTATTGAAAAAAGATGATCTCCCTACCCGATTATTGGATGCACAGACCATTCATCATCCGACAATCTGATAGGATTGGTATTAAACGGGAAACTATATACAATTTCAGCCCCAATAAAATCGCTGGGATCAAATGGATTAAATAATTTTCCATATAACATTATAGTGACATTATATTCTTTGCCTCCAGCGAAAATATCCATTAATTCACAGGTAACTTCCAATCCTATCTTTACGCAGATAAAGGTCCATTCAAAGTTAAAACCAACTGCAATTCCATAGAATATATCGACAATATTCATATTTGTATCTATTTCAACTGTTACAGACAATTAACAGACCAGTTTAAATGAACCACCTGGCATTTCGCCTAATGGAGCATTAGGACTATCAAGTGGGTTATATGTAAATATTACCCTCATCGTTCCATCCAAATTATGTTCCATTAGCACATCAACAGCACTAGATGATTGTACTTTAATTCCTGCAAATAAGTCTTCTAACGCATTAAAAGTTTCTCCTAGTTCTTCTCTTACTACTTCAGGAATCTCATCAAGAGGATCCATTAGGTCAGTTCCGTCATGAAATTCAATAATATTGTTTCTTCCATCCCCATCAGAATCAATCTCACCATCTCTCTTCGGATTGCCATAATCATCAATTATACCTGATGAACATGGTAAAGTGGGATCCAGTCCGAGTCTATATTCCAATAATTTGAAAGTCCATCACTATCACATTCCACATTTTTATCCAATGGATAGGTTGGGTTAAATTGGTCCCATCTATCGTCTGAATAGTATTGTGCTTCCCAACCATCTGGCATTTCATCTCTATCCGTATCTGCCACTAATGGATCTGTAACACAAAAAGAGCCTTCATTTATATACACTGCATTGACTTCAACCCCGTCATTCAATCCATTTCCATTAGTATCAGGAATCAAAGGATTTGTCTTGTAAATTTCTACTTCATCTCTATTTGTTAATCCATCATTATCTTCATCATCACTGCAAGGATTCGTTCTCTGTATAAGTTCATCCCCATCTGATACACCATCATTATCTGTGTCTGAAGATCTTGGATTGGTGCCATATTCAATTTCTTGGCCATCCAATATACCATCATCATCACAATCGGCATCGTGTGGATTTAGATCATAACCTTGGGGATACTGAAGATATAAAGTGGCAGCATATTCACTTGTACAAGCATATTCTTGCTGATCGGTTAAGCCATCATTATCTGTATCGGCATCATTAGGATCTGAAGAATAATTTGGGATGAAATTACCATTTGGATTAAAGGCTACACTCCAATCTAGCTCGAAGTCTGTTAATAAACCATCTTGATCTGGATCAGGGTGAGCCTCAATATTGGTGTAGATTGGAGAAGTTTCGGCAGATAACAAATCTGTAACGGTTGCTGTTACAAGTTGTCTGTATCCCCACTGATTCGTAATATAGTATGTTGTAGTATAGGTACGATATATTTTTACGTATAACTGAATAGTTCCAGCTCCATCGAAAGTTCGGTAATATACTCTTTGACCCACATCCCAATTACTCTCTAAAAGTGTCCAAGTTGATCCTCCATTAATTTTTTCATAGATATGTGCATAGGCAACGGAATAACTACTTTCCATAAATGCATATATATGAATCGGCACATTTGGATTATAGGGATCATATGGATATCTGGTATCAAGACTAAATGTGGACCTTACATAGGCTGAAGCATTCGGGATCATTCCATTTGGAAAAATTGAAATAGCGAAGAATGCTAAGAGTGCCATGACTACGATTTTTTTATTCGTTTTTTTCATTTTAATCATTTTTGTTTAATTTTTGTGTTTTTTTTGTCTTTTTTATTTTATTTTTTTTTGGAACTGTGTTGTTATTGTCTTTTTTTCATACCAAAGTGCGATCAGAAAATCCACTTGAAGATATGGTGCGGAAAGTGAAGCGGAAAAAGAACAATATCGTCGTTTTCAAATCGTCTCGGGTATGAATATAGTAAATTGGCGCTATTTAAATGTATAAATAATCGCTCTCCTTTGGAGAATTCCTAAGAAGAAAAATAAAAATAAAAATTCAAAAAAAAAAAAGGTAATTGCTAAATTATGATCTATTTTTCCGCTTTTTCAAGAGATAACCGATAAATAAAAGACCCGAAAGAAATAGAAATTCGAGAGGGTAGCCTGGTATTCCTGAAGAGTTGTCTGTATCGGTTGTGCTTGTTGTGGTAGTTGTGGTTGTGGTGGTTTCTGTAGTAGATTCTTCCACAGTTATCGTCATAGTGGCTGTCATTGTATCACCATCATCATCTGTAACAGTCAAGGTTACTGTAAATGTGCCCGCATCAGTAAATTTATGGATAGGAGCCGTTCCGGTAACAATGGCTGTGTCATCTCCAAAATTCCATTGAATTTCTGCAGGTAAATTCCCCATTATGCCTGTAAAGGCAAATGCAACGGATTGATCTTGCGTAATATTTGTTTGATTAGCAATAAAGGTTGCAATGGGTGGAATGTCTCCTGCCAAGACAGTGATATCCATTGTTGCGGTGCTTGTATCACCATCACCGTCTATGACGGTGACTGTGGTGGTATGCACTCCTGCAGTATAAAATGGATGGGTCGGATTTTCATTGGATACAATTTCTGAGCCATCTCCGAAGTCCCAGTGAATCTGGGCGGGGAAATTTCCAAAAGTACCGGTATATGTAAATTTAATTGATTGACCTTGATTGATAGTCTTTTGATTGGCAAAAATCACTGCGGTAGGGGTAATGTCAGCGGGAGTACCATCCCAAGGTTCTTCGCCTAGTTGCCATGACGATTGACTATCAAAATTTGCAGGAGGGTTCCAACTAGAAGCTGCTGGAGCTAATGCGAGAACTAATCTTTGTTTAATGACAATTTGATCAGTTACATAATTGGTACAGGGTTGGTTATATTGCCAACCATCATTATTCCACCCTTTCCAGTATTGAGTGCTATATTGATACCAGAAATTGTCAATATGAGTTGAAATTGTGGGGATATCTTGTGCATACGCTCTTTGCAAGTTACTCGCGGCAATTTGTTCGGCCAGGGAACTATCGGCGGTTTCATATTCGGCTAATGCAGCTGCAAAAGTTGCTGCGTTGGCACCACGCCATGAAGACACATTGCCATATGCACTATGACCTTCAACTAAGCTGTTGAACATTCGGTATGGGGAATTTATAGTAGCAAGGCCAGAAGGCCACATAGCTAAATCAAAATCTAGACCATTTAGTTGTTGATCCCATGTTGGATAAATAACATCTTTCTTAATAATTTGAAGATCTAAACTTGCAGATATGGATGTTGCCCAGTAATCAACTGCAATCGTTGTATCGGTCCACCCCATCACGGTAATAATTGAATAGGGCCCAATTTCCATTTGTGTTCCTGCTCTATCTGGATCTGCATCAATGAATGAATAATCATCATATTGTGTGGCTAACGGAACGCTTGCTGGTGCTGGAGCATCAATTAGCCATTTTAGTCTACCATTTTCAAATTTTTGATACGCTCCAGCATCGGTGAATATTTGTTTAGCGGCTGATGCATTATATTCAAACTTATAGTCGTCATGAATTTCTTGATCAAATATGGCAAGATGTTCTGGGTTATATTTAGGGTTTAAGTAGGTCGGACTACCTTGGATCCAATTATTTCCACCTGCCATGGTGGAAATTGGGGCATAATAAATGGCTTTTGAGATCGCTTCTCGGAACCAATGTTCACTCATCGGATATCTATGGGTGTTAAATACTAATTCATTTGAATGACCTTGCGCTGTATAAGTTCGAACATCATCATCATGGTACCAAGTATGTAAATAATCATTGGGATCTTCTGAGGTTGTTGTTAAATCTTTGTAATCTGGTAATCCTATAGCGCTTTGATCTATTTCTCCAGCCTGGATAGCCAAAATTGCTGCATCCTTACCAGGGTAAAATTTGATTCCAACAAAAGCGGGGTGGACATTTTCGGTTTTATCCGCACTACCTGTTGCCTTG
>CAYPTZ010000116.1:0-8419 GCA_964413395.1 uncultured archaeon
TTATTATTGCATCTATCGAAGTACGACGCCAGATTTTACTCCAGACAGCACAAATTTCATCGGGAATAGTTATACTAGTAATTTTACAGATTCAGGATTAAATGCGAGTACTACCTATTATTACCAAATTACAGCAGTTGATATATATGGTAATGAAGGAAAACCATCTTTCCAGACAATGAGGACACATTCTATAAAGGAAAATAATATCCCTTATCTAGATATAATACTTGTAATATTATCAGGTATTTCTATACTAATTGTTTTAAGTTCGAAAAAAGAAAAAACTAAAGATACTATTTATTCCACCCCTTCCGATATTAGAAATACTTTTGTTTTAACTAAAAAAAGAACTAAGGAACTCTACGAAAGAGGCAACACACTTAAAGGGATAATCAATGATGCCTTAAAAATGGAAAGTTATCAGATTGGTTTAGAATATATCACAGAATTAGCAGGAATAGTAGAAAAAATTGGTGACCCAGATGGAATTAAATATGTGAAAGAATTATGGTTAACTACTGAAAATAAATATCTCTATCAAGAACGGTACCTGATAGAAAAACAAGCTATCTCGTTAAGAAAAAGGGAACTATTTGATAAGGCAAATGAATTATATGAACGATGTCGAGACATTTCTAGTCAATTATTTAAAAATGGGATTTTTAATGAAGATAAAAAAGTCAAGTACTATCAAAATTTAACGCGCTAAGATATTAGAGAGCTTTTTTCTTTCCAACACTTTTTTATAGAGTTTTTATTGTGTTTTTTCAATAAATAAAAACTCCAAGTAACGCTATTGATAAAATCGGTCATATTTCCGTTAAATTTTCCTTTCTTTTCAAAATTTTGATTAATTGTATCTCCATAATTAACCATTAAAATTTTGATTTAATTGTTCAATCTAATGATTTTGATCTTTTTTTTTCTTTTTTTCCTCCACTGATTTTCTATCCTTCAGTATATTATGGAGTTAATATTTTTTTCCCTGAATCCTTTTATTGATCCTTCCATACCTCAAGAATAACCATTTTGTCGGTTTTCGATTAGAATTTTCTGTCGCCAATTCTATTAACCTCGCAATACCTTTATATACTTCATCCTAGTAAAACTCCAGTAAACATAATTTATGAACCATAATTCCAATAAATATACACCCAAATGATCTTAGATTATTAAAATGTTATCGTTATTCATACTTTCACTACCCAATATTAATAATTGAACCCCTATCACCCCGTATTTACTTTATAAAATTCATAGGATGATAATTTACAAAAATATCGGAATCTACTACTAAGAAACATAAAATTTTTTGTCTATTCAACCAATGTGGAAATTATTCACCTTTATTCTTATAATTCATTGAATGGTTAGTGGAACCGGATTTTCTTTTTTTTCCCATGACAATAGAAAATTTTATATAGACTTCATTGTAAATATTATCTGACGGAAGGAGAATTTACCAATTATTATATCTCCTTTTTATTTATTTATCCCTCTTTGAGGCCAAATGTTTTGGCCTTTTATATCTTTGTTTTGTTTGTTGTATGTTTTTGGTGGATTTCTTCCGTCATTTTCCAAAATCCGGTATCAAGCCATTATCAAATTTCATTTTCAACCCATTTACCCAAAAAAAATCATTAATCTCATATACGTAAAATTAGAAATTTTCTCCTCAAAAAAAGTAATTATTCTTAGATTCCAAATAAATAATTTAGTTTTATTAAAAAAAAATTTATAGAATTCTCTGTAAAATTATCCTCCGTTGAGAGAAAATTATAGAGCTAAAGAAAAGAAATATATCAAAAAAAGAAAAATAATTAAAAAGAAAAGAAAAAAAACTAATTTCCAAAACGATAATGTTTCTTAATGGGCTTAGTTATCTCCCAAGTGCAATTTACATCCTTATGGCACGTGACTAAATCACCAGGGCCAAAAGAAATGTGGTCATCACCTGAACTAATTTTCGCACTGCCTTCTAAAACATAAAAAGTTTCCTTTGTGTCATATTCCCATGGAAATTTGGATACTTCTTTTGTCCAAATGCCCCAATTATTCACCCCTAATTCCTGTAATTCTTCTTCGGTGGGTTGTCGTTTTTCAAATTTTACCATTTGCATAGACTCCGTTTTTACACACTATTGATGTGATTTTGTCACTTCTCATATTTAATCTAGAGCTAAAATATTCATTAGAAAAAAACCAAAAGAAGGACTTTTTAAAAGGTAAGAATTTCCTTCATCACCAATAAGTCAAAAAGTGGATTTATCAGGTTTATTCGATTCAATTTAGATTCTGGTAGAAAGTACAACAATTATGATTAATTTTGAAATTTGGGTAGATAAAATCGAAAAAATATGGAAAATCATTGGAAAGAATATAAAGATTTATATAAGTGGTTTGTCAAATATACAATGTAGAGATAACAAAAAGAAGGAATTATATTCTGAAAAATAACTTGAAAATGGAGACAAAATAAAATGACTAGTGAAACCATAAAAGAAAACAGAAAGGAGGAGAAAAAATCGAGAGTGATATCAACTAAAGACCAAAGTGGAAAAGATTTGCAAAAAACAATTATCAGTGTACATATATTATTATGGATCCTATTTGCGTTTCTATTATTTTTATTCGGCGTAGATATATGGCTGTCAATCGCGATATTAGCGCTTGATATAGGCATATGGATATTGTACTACACACTATTGCATGTAATTAATTTCGATATGAAATGGAAAAAGAATGAAATCCATATAGACACTTTGAAGTTAGAATATAGTGCATTAATGACCTTATTTTCATTATACATTATTGTTTCAGAATTTTTATATAGAAAAGAGGATTATAGATCGCCACAATATGGAATTCTAGCAACTATTTTTGTCATAGGAATTTTTCTAATGAGAAATTTATATCTAGTATTCAAGAATGAAAAAATAATTATGGAAGTAAAAAATTTTGTACTTTCTTTAGGAATAGCATTAGATTTAGTTTTAAATTTAGGATTCAGATTCGTAGCTTCTTGGTTATTAGCAATGAGATAATCTAATGAAAGTGGGTTATTAAATGAAGAAATCTTAAAAAAATCAGAATAAGGAAAAAAAAAGCACGAATAAAGAATTTTGTTTATGACAAAATATAAAAAAAAGGTTTAAATTATTTTAAGTATGGAAAATCAAGAGATTGGACGTAATTCTTTAGTTTTTTTAATTGGAATGTTGGTTGCTTCCAATAGTGGTATTAAATGCTGTTTTTGGCTTGAATTTAAGCCTTTCCAATCAACAACCCAATACTGTATTTGTTCCAATGATTGATTAATTATTTCTTGGATTTTTTTAGGATTCAAGGCCATAATTTTATATTTCGCCACGGTATGAACGAAAGTATAATTCTTATTTATTAAAGGAAGAAAACTTGGCATATAGTGTCCTCCTCCAAACCCTACACATATAATAATATTCCCACTTTTAAAGGTATTTGGAGGTTCAAAATTATGTTCAATCATTTTGATCCCCGTTTCAATGATTGATTGAGCCACAATATTTGCTCCCTTTTCATCTTTCCACCCTTTCTCGGTGCTTCCCAATTCAATGTATGATACAGGTTGTCGAAAATCAGTCGGGCCATGATGAGTAACTTCCTGATACACAGGAACATCAAAATTTGTAGATTTAACAAAAGCCTTGAGATAATGAAAAAAATAATGCAAGACTATTCCAGATCCTTTAGCAATTTTATGTGGTTTCCCACCTGCTGAGCAATCTTCATTAAAATTTCCCGTTGTATGGCACATTAAAGAAGGCATACCACTTTGAGATTGGTGTTTACTGGCAAAAAATAAAAGATCTCCAGGCATTTCATCAGGGGAAATATATTCATCTAATCTAATCATTGAAACATTGACATTGATTATAAGGAATTTGAGATCCATGTGATTTATTTCTTTTCCAAATCGAAAAGTGTTCAGAACATTTTTATTTTTTAAAATGGAAGAAGAACTATCTTGTTTGAATGGATATTGGCTTAATAATGATTTTTGGATTCCAGTGGACGCAATATCTTGACTTGAAGTGATTATCGATATATTCAATGAATGAATAGGTTCATTTTGAATTTCTCCAAATTTCATGAATAAATCTAATGTAATCTTGAATAAATTTTTTTATTTTTCAAATCAAAATTGGATATTCAGCCCTATAATGAAGTAAATTTCATTATGTTCGAATTTTTAAATGAAAAATAACTATTCCCAATTAATGATTCATAATAATAAAAAAAAGAAAATAATTTTTACATCTAATAATAAAAGAAAATTGAGGAATTGTATGCTTTTATCCCTTATTTCCTTTGGATTTCTTTTTGCAATTTATTCAATAAATGATAGCGCTTTATTGGACAAATCTATTAGTACAAAAAATAATTTAGAACTAAATTCAGATATTAATCCCACAAGTACAGAGCCAATTTCATCTTCTGCAGCAAATCCTTTTTATATAAATGCCAGTGATCCACTAAATGATTGGGAATCGTCTACCCTTATCAGTGGAATTGGAGATGGCACCATAGGAAATCCTTATTTAATTGAAAATCAAACTATTAATTTAGCAGCCCGAACTTATGGTCTGTATATATGTAATTCAACAAAATATGCTAAAATTCAGAATGTTACTTTTATTGATTCACAATTAGATGTACATGGTATCGCAATTAATATTACTTCTTCAAAAAATATCGAAATTCTAAATTGTAAGATTATAGGAGGAGTTAATACAAGTGGAATTTGGATACTAAATTCATCTAATGTTCTCATTTCAGATAATGATATTACAGGTAACCAAGATGGTAGAGGTATATATTTTGATAATTGTTTTAATGTTACTGTAAGGAATAATGATATTTCCTCTAACGAATATGATGGTATAGACTTCTTTTTATCAAATAATTTTTTAATACAGAATAATTCAATCAATAATAACTTTGGAACAGGCATTTATCATCAAAATACTACGTTCGTTGAGATTATTGACAATGAATTTATTCAGAATGCAAATATCGGAATTATAGGCTATTTTTGTAATAATAACTCTTATATAAATAATAATATCTCGAAAAACAACAAATTTGGATTGCAGTTGGTAGACAGTTCTTCAAACCTATTGTATAAGAATTTCATCTCAAATAATACAAATGTGGGATTGTCTTTATTGATAGGATCGACTTATAATACTATTTTAAATAATTCTTTTACAGAGCATCCAAGATATGCCATTATTGTGACTGGAGATTATAACAATTTTTCTGGAAATTTTTTGAAAAATAATAATATAGGTCTTTTTCAGAAACAAATAAATGATGATGGAGATGATAATATTTGGGAATATAATATAGAGGAATATGATGAAGAAAGATTAAAAACGGTGAAATTTTTCAAAGCAGCTATTATTTGGACTGCAATAATAAGTGTTGCAATCATTGTGATTGCAATTTGGCACGGTAAACCTGATGAAAATGGTGTACTTCAATCAAAATGGAGAAAAACAAATTAATTTTTTTTTGTTTTTTTGGATGCTTCTCTGATCATTTTTTTAAATTCATCCATTTCTTTTTTAGCTTTCAAATCTTCTAGATTTTCTTGTTTCTTGACATCTTCACTTGTTCGTGGATTATTATCTATCTGCGTAAGTCCCAAATTTAAAGATGATTTATTATTCTTCATTGAGAGTTGATTTTCTGAGGGAGGATATTCAATATTTTTATTTAATCCACTCAATAATGATTTTATGTCAGATAAAGCAGATTTTTTAGTCTCCTTCAAATTTTTTTTTTGTTGTGCTAATTGTTTTTGTTGATGAAGCTGTTTTGTTCTTTCTTGATCAATAGTTTGGTTTTCCTTTTTATACTCTCGTTCTTCTTTGTAAACTCGCTCTAATTGCTTATTTTCATCAATATTCCATCCAATCTCCCTGAATATCACATTTGACTTTTTAATTAATTCAATAGCTTCAGAGAATTGTTTATTTTTTAATTTAGCTTCAGCCTGATTCATTAATGAGAACGCTTTTTGTTCTGATTTCTGCTGTTGTTGCTTTTTTGTTTGATATATTTCCAGCTTATTTTGTTTTTTTTCTTGTTCTTTGAAAATTTTTTGGGCTTCATTTTGAAGAAACTTATTAAATTCTTCTTGTTCCTTCAAAATTTTCTCTTCTCGTTCCTTTTCTGCCTTAATTTGAGATTCTAATATTAATTCCTGTTCCTTATATCTTTTTTTAAGCTGATTGATAAATGGAATTTGTTCAGACCACATATTAAATCTCATTATTTCAATCGCCTCATCTAACAATGATTGTGATTCATTAAATTGATTATTTTTCACTCTTTGTTTTGCAGAATCTATTAAATTATCTAGCCTTATTTTAGTTTCTTCAATTTTCTGCACATTCTGAGTGAAATTTACGTAAGCATCTTTCTTTTTAACCGAAACATCTTGATCTCTCTCAATAAGTTTAGATATTTCATCCTTAAATGATTTTTCTTGCTCATTTTGTTCTAATTCAACGTAATAGGATTCTTGGACTTGTTTAATATGAAATTCCTTTTCTCTTCTAAATAAATTAATTCTTAAAATAATTTCTTTGATCTGAGGCCCCCAACCTACTTGAATTAACAAATTAATGGCTTCTTCATAGTTTTCTATAGCTTCATCATAGTTTTTTAACTTAAAATGTTCTTCTCCTTTTGATATTAGAGAAAAAGCATCATCTTGAAATTCGCTTTGTTTCTGTTTTTCTGCCGAAATAGAAGCAATCCGACTTGTACGTGCAGCTGATTGCTTTAATTGAATATTTTCCAATCCATCTTTTGTATAAGATTCGATGTTCTCAGAAGATATTTCTTGTGCTAACGACTCGTCATATTCATTACTATAGCGATATAAATCAGAAATAAATAATTGTAATTGGTTCGATAAATCAGTCCAATTCAATTTATTAATTAATAAATTAGCATTATTATATGAATCTAAAGCATCTCTATACTTTTCATTTAAAATATGTTCTTGTGCTTGATCTAAGAACTGAGCAACTTCGTTTTGAATTTCCTTTTCATTATGATATTTAGTTTTAAATAATTGATTAGCATTTAATTCTTGATTTACAAATTTATCAAATGAAATGGTGATTTCTCGGTTGCTTCTTAACCCATCTTGCATAATTTTAGTAAATTCGCCTTTGATGGAATTCATTTTAAAATCTTTACTCGAATCATTTCTAGTATACCCAATTCGAACTTTTTCTTTTAAGATCAGCAACCATGCAAACAGAACAGTGGCTTGAGAAGACCATCCTACTAGTGAATTTATTTTATTTATTGCGAAGTTTAACTGAGCAATAGCGAGATTATATTGTTCAATTTTTTCCAATTTTTGTATTTCATCAATAAGAACAAAAATTTCTTCTTTTATTTGTTTTTGATGAGTTATTCCCTGTTGAAAATTATCCATTAAAGTCTGAGCAGTCAGTTCAATATCACTTAATTGATCCACAGTCTCAAAGGGGGGAGTATCTTCAGAACTTTTTATGGACGGAAAAGATTCTTCTTTATTTTTAGAGGACATTTCTTGATTGTTCGATGTTATCCCTTTTCGAGCAAAATTTAACATTTGTGATATTTCATTTGAATCAAATTCATCAAAAGGAGAAATATCTTGATCAGCTTTTATATATGTAGGCATGTAGGGTTCTTCGTCTTGAGAAGATTCAATAGTTCTTTCTTCAGGTGAAAGAACATCATTTTGATCAGTCTCCATGAAAGTTGGAGTATATCCCATAACAGGTTTTGGAGTATTTTCTTCAAATTCATCAGAATTTAATGAGGAAACTTCTGGTGGAATAATATGATCCTGATCTGTTTTTAAATAACTAGGAACATATGAATCATCATCTTCATTTGTTAATTCTGCTATGTTATGATGAGTAATGTAATCCTTTTGTTTGTTTTGTAATTTCAAAAAGCTTGGAGTATATTGTTCGGTTTGCAATGATGAATCGACCTTTTCTTGATGAGTAATAATATCATCTTGCTTTGTTTGCATAAATGTTGGAGCATATGGCTCAATCGGGCCGGATTCAGATAAATTGGATGGATTTTGTATTTTCTCTTGTTCTATTTTTGAAGATATCTTCTGAACTATCTTTTGGATATATTGTAATTGATCATCTGACCACCCTGCTTGAGTTAAAATTTCAACTGCGCTATAAAACTTTTCAATAGCTTGGGAATAAAAACCCTCATTAAAATAATATTCCCCCTCATTTAGAACAGAAAGGCCATTGTTTGTCAAAGTTTCTTTATCCATAGTTTGAAGATTAATTGAACTAGATAATGAATTATTAAGTAATTTTGTGAACTCGGATATTTG
>CAYPTZ010000117.1:0-6017 GCA_964413395.1 uncultured archaeon
AATGAGGGCGAATTTTCTTTAATTCAAGATAAAATTTTATTACTTCTTGGATTAGTGCTAATTCAAGTTACTTTATTCTTTTTTATTTCCTTTGAAATTTCCAGGAATTTGAAGATTAAGAAAAGCAATTGGTTTAGTTAATCAACGAATTTTTCTATTTACAGGGACAATTCGCGATAATTTACTTATTGCCAATCCTAATGCTACCGATATTATGATATGGAAAGCATTAGATGCAGTTGAAGCCCGTGAATTTATTGAATTACTTCCAAATGGACTTAATTCTCTAGTTATTGATGAAGGAAAAAATCTTTCAGCGGGTCAACGTCAAATGATTACTTTTGCTCGTGTATTATTGGGTAATCCAAAAATAATAATTCTAGATGAAGCTACCAGTGCTGTTGATCTCTATACAGAATCAAAAATTCAAGATTCGATTGATTTACTTCTTAAAGGTCGAACTAGTATTGTGATAGCTCATCGTTTAACTACAATTTTACAAAGTGATCTAATAATTGTGATTGATGAGGGAGAAGTAAAAGAAATTGGGACTCATTTAGAATTACTTAACTTAAGTGGAATCTATAAAAATCTATATACTTTATATTTTGAAACACAATCTGCAAAATACTTGGAATCAATTCGTTCATCAATAAAAACTTAACTTTTGTAAGCAATTATTTATAAAAAATTATGATATTAGGATTTCTATTCTTCATCTTTTCATAATTCTCTAATTCGTAATTATTTTTAAAAAATAGTTGAATATACTTAGAGAAATATAGTAAAAATTGTGAATTTTTAAATTACGACTGTTTGAATGTCAGATAGTGTTACAATATTAAATTAAATACCTTATAAAAAAACTTATTATTGTCATTATGTGTGAATTAAGAAGAAAAAATTCCAAAAGCAAAGTAATAAATGGTGAAATTAGATCTTTTCATTAGATATGAAGAAAGAAATTACTGTCCCTGCTTATATTTTCAAACCAAAATTTTCTGAAAAAATGATAACTACTGAAATTAAGAGACAAGATGATATTTTAAAGATACATTTTCCAGTATTTGAAAAAAATGAAGTGTTAGATATCGCACAAAAGTTAAAATTACGTAAAAGAAAAGCACATGACAGGCCTATTGATGAAATAATAAGTATAATGGACTCAGTAGGGGCATTATGGTTGGATAAATCTTATGATGTTCGAAAAGAAGCACTTGAAATTGTATCTATGATAACTGGACAGTCTCAAAGATTATGTGAAATGGAATTAGATTTAACTCTTAAATTATGGCAAAAAAGTACTTTAGAATCATATTTATTAAAAGAAATCGGAGGAAAAGAATATTTGGATCGATGGGTTTCACGAGGGGCACTTAGATTACATGCTCAACCACGTGGCCTTGTTCTTCATAATATGGCAGGAAATGTATTCAATTTAGGGATGGTAAGCCTTTTTGATGGGATGTTAACGAAAAATGTTAATTTAATTAAAATACCTCGAGAAGAACCTTATTTTAGTGTCAAATTTGCAGAATCTATTGCAGAAATAGATAAAAAAATTGCTAAAGAATTAGCAGTCTTATATTGGAAAGGTAGTCAAAGTGAAATTTATGATGAGTTATTTAATTCTGGATTGATAGATTGTGTAATTGCATGGGGCGGACTCCAATCCATCGAGGATATAAGGAGGCGTGCAAATAGATTTGGGATTCAAATTATAGATCATGGGCCAAAACTATCTTTTACAATGATTTCGGAAGATATTTTAAGGAAACCTAATGATATGATAGAATATGCTAATAAAATCGGTATTGATATTGCGTTTTGGAATCAGAAAGCTTGTCTTAGCCCGAGAGTTATCTATATTGCTGAAAAACCTCGTATTAGCTCAATCAACAATAAGGACCGAAATTCAAAAAATATAGATGAGTCAGATTTATCAAATGATTTACTAAATACTATTTCTAAACGAATGTCAAAAAATTTAAATGGACAAAAAAAAAGTTCAAATAAAGCCCTAACTGATTATTCATCTTTAATGAAACGTTCAATTAAAATGTTAAAAAATGAAATTACTGATACATCACCTTTGGGATTTGCTCGTCTTCTTGCTATAGGTATGGAAAAGGCAAATAAAATTTTTCCACGTACTCACATGACACAATCAGATGGGATGCAAACACTAAAAAAACGAGAATATTTTAGTATGAAATATGAATTCAATCAAATGGGTGAAATAATAATTCCAAAAAATGGAAGTATGGACTGGACGGTAGTCTATTTACGAAATCCTCCTTCAATTCAAGAAATAAATATGTGCACAGATCGTTTTATTGTTGTTACTAGGATCGCAGATATTAACCATTTAGTTAATTTCATGAAAAAAGAAAAATTAAATCAATATCTCCAAACATTCTCCATATATGGTTCAGACCCGTTTGTAGAAAGTGTTGCAGAAGAATTTTCATTAATTGGAGCGAATAGATTTATGCGAGTAGGGGAACATAATTATCAAAACGTTGGAGCACCATGGGATGGTCATTTTGTACTAAATGAAATGGTGAAATGGGTTTATATTGGATTTTTACCTGGTGAAGGTATTCATTTCCAAAATAAACAAGAACCTAATACTATTGAATTTAATATTAAATAAACTGAAATGTATATATAAAATCTCATAAAAAAATAGATTTTAAAAAATTTAAAGATTTAATAACTTGAGTAGAAAAATATGGTATTTGATTTTCCAAAAGATGAATTTAACACAAAATTAATTCAAAACTATATGTCCACTAATAATTTTGACGAACTTGTTACTTATACTTTTGATCATCTTAGTAATATATCTGATGAACAAAAATATACTTCGTTAGAATTCATCCTTGAGGTTATTAAAAAAGGAATAATTCTTCCTCAAAAATATTTAGAAAAAATCAAATCTTTTTTAGATTCGTATGATGAAAATCTTCAATATATTTCGTTGGAAATCTATTCTCTTTTAATTCAAAAAAATGCATCTCAATTCATAGGAGAAATACCATTCTGTATTAAAAAATTAGGTGATTTTGAAAATAATGTCAGGTCAATTTTTATTGATTTATGTATCAATTATTATCCAATCGCCGAAAAAAATCAGAATGCTATTATTAATGGTTTAAAAAAAAAATTAACAGACCCAATCTGGAAACACCGAATTAAAGTAATAGAGTTTTTTCACAAACTCATACTAAAAAATTCTCAACTTTTTATTATAGATAAGGATGATTTCCTCGTTTTATTAAACGAAAATGATCTTGATGTTATTGCTGAAGGAATGGATTTTCTCTATTCCCTAATTCTAAATACATTTTCTCCTGAAGATTTTTTGAAGTTAATTAAAAAAATTCCTACATATGAATGGATTGCGCAAGATAAAATTCTTTGGTTGGTTGGCAAAATAGGAGTTCAGAACATCCAATTTATTAATAATTCTATACCAGAAATAGTAAAATTAATTGATTCAATCAACAATAACTTATCTGTAAAGTCTGTTCAAATTATTAATGAAATTATGGATATTCATCCCAATGTTTTTGATAAACCTTTGTTCAAAGCATTAAAATCTGGAAAATTTGAGAATTTAGATGAAATTGAGACTATATTCGCAACTTCAATTATAAAACTTGGTGCTTCAAGATTTACACAATTATATAACCAAATCACCCCAAATTTTCCTGAAATAACTAAGAATTTTTCAAATGCTCTTCAAAAGGTATGGTTAAAGAATAAACATATTGTAAAATATATTTTTTCATCATTACCAATTAATGTTCTTCTTCAAGCAGACCAATATGAATTTTTTAAACTCGAAACCTTTATCAGAGATTTAAATATTTATGAAATTTCACATTTATGTTATCAAAATCTAATTCAAATTGATAGTATTGGCAAGGAAGGTTCAGATATATTAAAAGAAGAATTGATTCGATTTTTAATTGAACTTTGTCCAGAATTAGAACATAAAAAAATTTGTGAATGGATAAAAAAAAATTTAAAAAATAATGTTGTTAAATTTGAAGAAATATGTAATCATTTCAATCTATCAAAAGATCAATTAAAATTGATTTTGCAGAATTTAATAGAAAATGATCAGTTAGAAGCAATAATACAAGATGATATCATTAAAATAGCTAAAATAGATGATCCCTTGGAAAATTATTTTGATTTAAATGTTCAAAAAAAATGGAAAATATGGTCTGATAATGAAACCTCTATTTTAAATATCAAACTTTCAGTCCGTATTAAAAATATTTTAAATGAAAAGCTAACTGATGTAAAAGTTATTATTGTAAATGATTCAAAAATCTTTGAATTAAATAATCAAATAATTAATGGTTCTCTGGTATACCCGGTGATTCCTTCCACGGAATATAAAGAAATATCTTGGATATTTCAAAAGAAACCCAATATGGTATTAGAATCTCATATAATCACATTAAACTTAGTTGTTTTCTATTGTAAAGGTTTAAAAGTTTTTTCATGGTCAAAAAAATTGGATGTATTGGTGTTATAAAATTAGTTTTTTATTTCGATTTAATTATTTTTTAAATAATATTTACGATATTTTAGTAATATATGAGGTTCTATCAAGATTTATATTATTCATTATTTTCGTATTTTTGTAAATATCAAATCGACATAATTTCGATCTATCCCAATATTTCTCCAATTTGAATTTTAGAAACATTTACCCTAAGATTTGGATCTCTTCGATTTTAATGAAAATTGGCAGATAGATTAGGTAATTTAAACAAACACATACATTTGATTGCATAAAATAGATAAAAATGTCTTTCGACACAATTATAATTGGGATAAATTCCTTAATTGGGCAGAAAATATTGAAGAAAATCAAAATAAATTTAAAAATATGAATTCTGATAGAATCTCATATATCATTTTTTTTTAATATTATATGTAAATCCAAAGATTTATAGATATGACTTGGATCTTTTTTTTTTAATATGGAATATATATCTTTAAATAAAGATAATAATATAATTCATTCTAAAATAAACGAAATTTTAAATGAATTTACAAATGATAATGAAGATGTCCAGGGGCAAATGGTTATTATTTTCCCTGCTGGAGTTCCAATTGCAAATACTTGGCAAGGTTCGGTTGATCCAATATTAATAGGAGCTATTTCTGCAGCAGTAAAATTAACTTTTCAAAATTTATGTAATAATCTTAAAAGAGGTAAATTAAAGAGGTTATATATTAAAAGTGATTATGGAAAAACTATTATACAAAATTCAGGTCCGAATTCAATTTTAACCACAATTATGAATTTTCATGCAAATGTTCTTGATATTGCATTCAGAACTACTAATATTGCAGAAAAAGTTGAAAAGCTTATGTTACGGTATAAGGATGATTTTTAGGAGTGAAACTAAATGGTGGACAAAATAATAAGTATTATAGATGAATTGAAAGAAATTGAAGAAATTACTGAAATTAATGGTTGTTTTTTACTTCAAGTTAAAGATTATAAAGTAGTTGAATCAACAATCCCCTTAAAAATTCATGATCAGATATTATGGGAAATTCCTGTTTTAAAAGACACTTTTCAACAATTTTCTTTTGGAGTAGAACATGGACATTTAAATGAAATAATGTTGGAAGGAGATCGAGGTTATTTTTTCATTTATAGCTTAACTCCTGAATATATATTATTAGCACTTTCAAATGTTGATATAAATCTCTCATATTTAAAGATTGCAATGTTTGATTTAGTAGATAGAATATCAAAGAAATTAGGTTTTGAAGTAAGGCAAACTCCCGATGAACAGATTGACTTAGGTATATTTATTGGGATGGATGTGGCTGTTGCTTCAGGTAAAGAACCTGAAATTGGTGTTGATGCTAGTGAAATTCCAACTTCAAAGATAACTGAAGTTTTTACACCTGAAATTCAAGGAGATGTAATGCTTAAAGTGGAAGAAACACCTGTTCCTGAACCTGTTACTGTTGAT
>CAYPTZ010000117.1:6027-8412 GCA_964413395.1 uncultured archaeon
CTTGACCAATATTTCTGAATTGTTAAAATCTCTAGATAGTTCTAGTACATCTTTGAAATCGAAGATAATTCGAAAATTATTTGTTATTCTAAAACATAATTTAGCAAAAATAACAGGAAATGAATTATCAAATTATTTAGAAGACATAAAAGAAAATATTTTATCCTTTATTGGTGGTTCATTAGCATTATTTGACATGTCAAGAAACGCTAGAACATATAAAAAAATTAAAACTCCACTTTCTGAAGATTTAGTTGCAGAAGTTAGTGATAAAATCGACAATTGGGTAATAAGATTAGCTAAAGATTAAATTAGAGGCATTAAAATGAAAATTATTATGTTTAAGGTAAAGGATGGAAAAATATTCAAATGTCAAGATAAAAAACTAGATAGTAAAGGGAATTATATAATATTTGATAAAGATGTGAAAAGATCAAAAATTTGGATATGGAATGGTTCTCAATCATTAATCAAGGACAGATATTTAGTTGGTGTTTCTGCTACCTCAATTAAATCAAGAGAAGGTTTATATGGATCCAAAATTGAAGTAATTGATGAAAGTTCAGAATCGAAGAAATTTCAAAAATTAATAGAGAATAACATCATTGATGAACAATCCCAAAATAAAGAATACATTATCGAAACATTGAAAGTAGTTGAAACAATAAAAGTTCCAACAATTATAGAAAAACCTATTCAATCATCAAGTGATGTCCAAATTCAATCAAAATTTTCTGACTTTGAGAATAAAAATGTGGTCTCTTCAATAAAAGATGAATCAATCAATGAAAAATTAGAGTTTACCAATATTAAAGAAAGAAATATAGAAAATCAAGATAATAAATATATTACCCCACAAGATGGAATATTAAAACAAAAAATTAAAGGATTCCTGAAGGAATTTTCATTAAATATTGAATCCCTTCAGAGACAAATTAATATTTTTTTGGATGATTTAGATTAAAAAAAGAGAAGAGTATGAAAGATGATTAATGCAGGCGTTGGAATGAGTACAGATTCGGATAGCTTTAATGCTGGAAAGCAAGCTGCTGTTGCAGCTTTAAGCGATATTACTGGAAAACCAAAAATGGCCATTTTAGGGGTTGACAGCTTAACTAGAAGAAAATATAATTATGAAGAAGTCTTAAAAGGTGTTATTTCTGAAATTGGAAGAAATATTCCATTAATTGGGAGTACTGTGAACGGAATTGTTGTAAATAATAAAGTTGCATTACGGAGTGTTGGCTTAATGCTAATTGGAGGCGATATTAATGTGGATAAGCAATTTAGTTATCTTAGATCTAGAACTGAATATGAGAATATTGCTCAGAAAATTTTCAATATTAAAAGTTCCATTAAAGAAAATGAAAATCAAATTACTATATTATTTCAAGATGGAATGAAATTTCCTCCAAAAATGATTGCACGACAAAAATCTTTGAATTCACGTATGGTATCTATGATGTCACGGTTAGTAACTTTCTTTTTTAAAAAAACTTTACGAGATTATGCTGAAAAAGGACTAGGGACACCAACATGTCAAGAATTAGTTAACGAAATGTATAATCTAGGATGGAAAGGTCCAATTATCGGCAGTGTAGCTTCAAATATTCGAGATTATGATTCTGTAGAATTCCATAATGATAAAATGTTGGAGGATGCTGTTGTAGGATTAATTATTTCTGGTCAAGGCGATTCAAAATTTGGTCATGGGTATGCAGCAGGAGCTGAAGCAATAGGTAAAGATTGTAAAATCACAAAAAATGTTGGAAGTTTCCTTTTAGGAATAGATAATCAACCTGCAGTGGAAGGATTTTGTAATGCTTTAAATCTTGAGATGGATTCTCTGCACGAATTGAGAAATCAATCATATTTGAATTTTTATAATATATTAGGAACAAGGGAGAAGGTTGGTGATCGTACTTATACACACCTTACAGCAACAATTACAGATCCTGCTTTAAAAAATATGATCATATCAGGTTATCCTTTTTCAAAAGTTCCTAAAGATGTTGAATTATTCAAAAGTTCTCCTAAATTATTAGAGCAAACTGTTAAGGATGCAATTATGGAAGCAAGAAAAGGTATTAAAGAACCACGATTTCTACTAGGGATTGATTGTGCTATTCGTATGTTCGCTTATGGCGATAATTTTCCCAATATTATTAAGATTTATGAAGAGAGTATTGGTAAAGATGTACCTCGATTGATTTTGGGTTCCGGTGGAGAAATTTATGGAACTAAGAAAGATGATCTATATTTCAACAACATGACATTTCTCACATTTGTTGGTGGAAATTAGACAATAATATCAAATCAAGATATTTAGGTTCAAGTTCCTTTTTTCTTTTGTTATGATAATTGATGATATGCTAGTTAAAGGAA
>CAYPTZ010000118.1:0-4442 GCA_964413395.1 uncultured archaeon
ATTAGATTTGAGTGGATTAGACTTAAGCTGGATTAATTTTAAAGGTGCAAATTTTAAAATTCAATTTTTTTAGTATATCTTCAATAGGAAGTGATATTTTTTCATGAGTATCAGCGTGAATTTGAGGGAAAATTAACACGCATACTCCATCATCATCTAAGATTTTATGAATTCCTTTCAAATATGATATATAATTATCTTTGAATTGATTTATCATTTGATCTGCTTCTTTAAGTGAAGGAAAATTTTGTAATGGGTTAAGTAAATTTGGTTCAGCAACAATAGATATAATTTTATCTTGAAAAATATCTGAAATTGGATTAGTGATGTCCATTTGGAATATTTTTGTAATATCATAAGGTTTTTTTTTTCCAAATTTCTTTTTATTTTTAGAATACCATTGTAAATTTCCTTTTGAACGTTCAACGCAGGAAATATCAATATCTGAACCATATGAGTCCACATCTATCAAATATGCTTCTGAAACAATAGAACCCATACCACAGAAAGGATCATAGATAGGAAATTGATGCTTATTAGACTCAATAGATATTAAATTTATCATGGATCTTGCTAGAGATAATCCTAGCAATAATAGTAATCGCTTATGGGGTCTTTCTGTGTCTCTTCTTGAAATTCCATCAATATCAATAATCTGTTCTGTCTGAAAAAGTATAAATTCATTGTCATTATACCATATTATCAATTCAAGTCCATTATATAGAATATTTTTTCTCCATAATTTTCTTGGTCTAGCATTTTCATCGTTTTCTCCTCGAAAGAAGAAAGCCTTTCTAATTCCAGATTTCTTTAAAGATTTTTTTATTTCTTGGTGGATTTGGATAGAAATTTCATGTGCATTAGCGTTTTCTTCTCTATTATATTCTGAAATAGTCCAATACCCTTTTTCTTCAAAATAAATATTTGAAGTAAATTCTTCTAAGGTCGATCTTAATGATTTATCGTGAATATCATCAAAAGATGAAATATAATTACATTTTTTAAGTATTGAGCCACAATTATCAATTGATATATGGTTGTTACTAGTAATTATTATTCCAAGTCTAGAAATTTTCTTAATAAAAAATTCACTTTTAATCCCATGAAATCTTGATATGAGTTCTCCTAAGGATAATTCAGGATTTCTCCCAAAAATATATAATTTATCTCCTTTTTCTAATGGCTTTTTATTAAATTCCAATTTATCACATATATCATCAATAGAAGGTTTTTTCATCAACAAATCCAATCTTTAATAATATTAGAAAAAATAAAAAATATCTCAATAATTCTATTTTTCTAATAACAAATCTGTCTTATTTTTCTTAGAAAGATTCCTTTCTTTTGGAAAAATAATTCTAAGTGATATTTAGTTGATTATCTCTAAAAAAAGTATCAAGATTTAACTAAGTGGAATTATAATGAAGATTTTATTGATTTTTGAGTCATATCTTTGAATTTTAATTAATTTTAATTAATTTTAATTTAAAAGAGTAATTTTTAAGGTTAATTAGGAGATATTAAAGTTAAAACTAAGATATTTGAATGATGTCTTATTTTTGTAATAATGTTGCAAGTTATAATAACATCAATATATCTGTTAAATTCATTTCAATGAAATCCGCTTAGGAGTAAAAATGTCGCAATTTACCTTTCCCATAGATGATCAAGGGCAAAATCTCATTTTTAAAAAAATTTTTGAGACTAGTCCAAATGGAATTATCATTTTAGATTCTAAAGGGATAATAGTAGAACAAAATAAATCTATTTCGGACATTTTTGGAGTCAAATTATCTGCAAATGTGAATTTATTAGAACATCCTTCTTTTAAAGATAATGGGATTTCGGATCAAATTCATAAGATGGTACAAGGAGAATCTCTTTATTTTTCCGATATTTGGCTTGATTTAAAGAAAATTGAAAATAATCCTAAAAAAGAGAATATTTGTTTAGCTATTATTGCCTTTAAAGTGGAAAACTTATACATATTCGAACTTCAAGATGTTACTGTAATTAATAATTTTCAAGATACAATTCATAATACTGAAAAAATCTATAAAAAGATTTATGAACAAGCTGCAGATGTTATTTTTTCTATTAGTCTATCAAATGGGAAAATTTCATCAATTAATGGAGCAGGATTGAAATTAATTGGATATTCTATTGATGAAATTATTGGAATGTCATATAAAGATTTGATTGCTACTGATTCTGCTGTATTAATTGATGATCTAATAAGTCGCAGTGATAAAGTTGAATTGGGGAATAATTATCATGAAATAATAATATATACAAAGGCAAAAGAGCATTTATTGGGTGAAATTAATCTTCAATTCTTATATCATGATTCCAAACCAATTGAAGTGCTGGGATTTCTCCGAAATATTTCTTCAAAATTTTATAAAATGGAAGAGTCGTATACTCGGGATAAATTGGAGTCTATTGGGACTTTAGCTGCGGGTATTGCGCATGATTTTAATAATATCTTAGCTGCCCTACTTGGGAATGTAAGTTTAGCTCTTGAAGAGGATGATATCGATGTAATTAAATCTATTTTAATTGAAACAGAATCAAATATTGTTAGAGCTAAGAATATTACTCATCAATTGTTAACTTTTGCTAAAGGAGGTAAACCAATAAAAAAAAAGGATTCAATTACTTCCTTAATTTCAAATGTGGCAGTTAGTGTCCTAGCAGGATCAAAGTCAAAATGTCATCTTGTTTTTGATGAAAAAATGTGGCCCTGCAATATTGATTCCGAACAAATGATGCATGCTATTGGAAATATTATAATAAATGCAGATCAATCTATGCCTAATGGTGGAAATATTAATATTAGTTTTCATAATGTTGATTTATTTAAAGATCCAAAACATTTTCAATTCTTAAAAAGAAAAACAAATATAAATAAAGGAAAATATATCGAAATTTCTATAACTGATGAAGGAAATGGAATTCCATTAAAATATCAATCAAGGATATTTGATCCTTACTTCACTACTAAAAAGAAAGGTAGTGGATTAGGTTTAACTTCCTCAATTTCAATAATTAAAAAACATCAAGGTTATCTATTTTTTGAAACAGATTTTTCAGAAGATAATCATGGAACAACTTTCTATATTTTAATACCCATAGAAGATGATAAAAAAATTGCTCAAAAAGCACCAAAAGAGACGTTTTTAGAAGAACATAAAAAAATTATCCCAAATGATAAGATTTCTTTGCCCATTCATAAGGAAATTCAAAAAAAAGCAATAAAATCTTCAAAAATAAAAAAACCAGAGATCAATATTACAAATCGAGATCAACAAATATTGATATTAGAAGATGATCCTTCCATTTCAAAAATTTTATCTAAAATGTTAAAAAGATTAAATTACATTCCAGTTATTACCGAAGAGGGAAAAGATACTGTAGAAGAATATATAAGATCTTTAGAAATGAATGCCAAATACAAATTATTAATTATGGATTTGACAATTCCAGGAGCAATGGGAGGAAAGGAGGCAATCGAAATTTTAAAAGAAATTGATCCAGATATTAGGGCAATTGTTTCTAGTGGATATTCAAATGATCCAGTTATGGCAAATCCAACCGAATATGGATTTATTGATTTTTTAAAGAAACCCTTTACTTTAACTGAATTGAAAGATATTCTGATAAAATCATTTAAATAAATTGAGATTAAATAAAAAAAATTATTTCCTTTTCTTCAAAGATTTTGCTTTTTTAGTCAGAGATTTCAATTGGTTCTTCAATTCCTTAATTTCTTTCTTTATCATTTTCTTCCCTTCTTTTGTTATCGCTTTATTTGTTTTACGTTGATTAATTAATAATTTAATCTCAGTGATTTTGGCTAGAGTTTCACTATAAGTATTTATTTGAATATTTTTGGTTGAATTTATCACTTTTGCACTTTCAGATTGTAAACGTTGTTGTTCAAGAACTTCATTTTCTTGTTGTTTACGTTCGATATTTATTCGTTCAAATTTTTCAATTTCTTTTCTTTGTTTCTCTTGGATCTCTTCTTCTCTTTTCTTTTGTTCTTGCTTTTTCTTTAATTGTGCCAAGCGCTCATTTTCAAGATGTTGTCTTTCTTTTTCAATTTTTTCTCGTTCTATTCTTTCTTTTTCATCAATTTCAAAGATCCAAGCATTCAGACTTTCGAGAAATTTGTCTTTATCTCGTTGATTTAATCCTGCATTAGAGTCTTGTTTTTGTAAATAGTTTGCATTTTTACTCATTTCCCAAATATAATCTGTATGAAAGGCTAATTTTCTTATAATATCCCGCGCTGATGCATAAGCATCTCCAATCGCTCTCATTTCATAATTTTGATCAATTAATTGTTTTATATAGTTCAAAATATCTTTTACATTATTTTGAGGCATTGAGGTTATGGATTTTGTTTCGACATGAGGATTTTTTAAAGAATTTATTTG
>CAYPTZ010000118.1:4452-8345 GCA_964413395.1 uncultured archaeon
GAAATTGTTGTTGATTTTCTGTTGGTCCTTGATTGTAACTTGAAATGTCGACATGAAAATTTTTTTCTATTGATTTTTCATCTTGATCTGTCATTGCTAATTTTGGAATTTCAATTTCTTTTGGTTTAATTCCCCAAGATTCTAAAGTTCTTCGAGGAAATTCATTTGGCCAACTGAGTGTATTGTAATTTTTCGATGCAGTACATAAAACGCCATCTGATAAACCAGATTTTTGTAGAAAAGAAATATTCTCCATATTAGAATATTGTGATATGAAATTTTTATGTAAAGCGATATTTCCATCAAAAATTATTGAGAATGGATAAATAGGATCGAACTTTACTGATTTAAAGATTTCTTCATAATAATTGATATTGGATTCTATCATTGATAATTCGTTTTCTGAAAAATCTCTTGTTAATAATGAATCGATTCCTGGTATTATTGCGGAAATCCCTGCAGTAGTTTCTAAATATTTATCTTGGATACTATCTGGCATTTTATTTGAATATAATATGGTATTAAAATGGTCTTTATAAGCACTTAATACCAGATGTTTTGAAACATTTATTCGACTATCACTATCTTCTTGAATTTGCTTGACAAAATCAACAAAAGTCTCTTTATATGGTATGAAAATTTTCCTAATAAGAGTTCCTTTAATGAATGATAATTGAGTATGAGTCTTTTTTGTGAGCTTAATAGGGAATTTACATACTAAGTCTGTTAATATTACTTCTTCGTCATTTTGTAGTGTAATATCTTTTGAATTCATAAGAAATTGATAAACAAAATCAGATAATATAAGGCCTGTTAAGTTTCGTTTATCGATTATGTAATTTTCTTGATCTATTAGAAATTTTGTATAATATGTTCCGATTCCAAAGAGATAATGATAAGTTTCTTCTTCAGTTTTGATTGTACATTCCATACCTGATAGAAATGTAACAGGATCAGAAGAAATATTTGTTACTTGCCTATTTTTATATGTTCCTAAAGTGGGATACCCAAGTAGTTTTCCCCAACTTGGTATCATTAAGAATTTATTTTCAGGAAATAATCGTTTTTCCATTTTTTTCACCTATATCTATTATTAAATTAGCCATCATTAATGCTATACTTTTGTTAAAAAATTTTATTATGAAATATATATCACTTTTTTTAATGATTTCTAAAATGAAGTTAAAATATTTAATAGTTATTCAATTTAGATAAATTATTCAATTTACTTCAATCATATTTAAAAAAATGACTCAATTTTATAAAGCTAAATGCTATTATGAAAATAAAATTAAAATTTGAAAATAAAATAATTCAGAAAACCTTCTTATCTTTATTTGGTTTTAATAAATATCAGGAAAAAATAACTATTCCCATTCATTTAGACTGTCTTTCATAAATTTGATTGCATTCATTTCATGAATTTTTACTTGATGTAAAAGATCTATCGCAATTTTACATTTTTCTTCATTTAATTTTGCAAAACTCCTTTGGGAAAAGGGCATTAAATCATTATACTGGTTCAAAAGAATTTCACTCTCTTTATACTCTAACGCTGCAGAATGTAGGGATATTCCTTGAGCTAAATGTTCGTATCTTTTAAATAATTGATCTAAATACATAAAAGAAATACGTTTTGCATCGGCATAATATTGTCCTGAATAACTAACTTGAAAATAGTTTGTTGATTCGTTTTTATTTAAGGTTTGAAGATTAGCAATCCATTCATCATAAGCTGAGGGACCAGAAATAAAATCATCTTCTGTGATTTTTTCTCCTGATGCAAATCTAATTGCTCTCTCAATAGCTGCTTTATCTATTTGAGAATTAGATAATGCTATAGATTTCTTATCTCCAAAATAGAAGAAAGTTCCACTTCCTGAATCAATTCCAATGGTATAGTAATTGCGGATTGAATCAAAATGTACTTCTATAGTTTCATTTTTACGTGAAGATTGATAAGTTGTTACTAAATAAGAATTTTCATTGTACCCAACTATAATCCCATATCCTTGTTCGGGAATTCCCCATAATATTATTGGTTTATTCGTACTTTTAAGAATGCTAGAGACTGAATCATATATTTTTGCACATCTATCAACAATATCTGTGGGTAGTCTATAATCTATCCATCTATTAAACTCAATTCCAAAAGATTCAACTCCATTTATAATATCTTCCCAAGCTGTATATGTTATTTGAATAATATCTGGTGAAATTGAACCTTTTTTTCCCATGGTTATTAAAAATGAAAGAGATGCTCTTCCTCCCAATTCAATTTCATTACATTCGATTTTTAATTCCTGAAGTATCCCATAAATTGAAGCCAATAATGTATTCCATGAGTTACCAAAATTTGGTCTTTGAGATACTTCAAATTTAGAATATTTTATATCTCTTTTTACAGGTAAATCCTTTTTAATTGGCTTTTCCCATTTTTCGATTATTTTTTCAAGAAAAGCAATTGCTTTTTCTTCTTTTTTCTTTAAATTTCTTAAAATAGTTGCACCCATTTTTCGATTTTCAGGTGTGTAATCTGATGCCGATCTATGATAATATGGGAATAATTCTAAGAATTCAGAAAAATAGTTGAAAATTTCTGCATATTCTAAGGCGGCTCTTTTTAAATATAATGATTGAGAGAATTGTTGATATTTAAATGCAAGCCTTTCTAGAAAAATCATTGCCCCTCTTTTTGCCCCTCGATATACTTCCCCTAGATAACTATTAGAAAATATAACGGTTCGATCTATCTTAGTAGATTCTAATTGTGTTGCCCAAACTTCAAACGCATCGGGGCCTGATGTATATTCTTTATTATCTATAATCACCCCGTCGTTATTTGGATTATTTACTCCTTTAGCCATTTTTAAAATTCGTTTTATAGTGTCGATATCAGCTAAATCTTTATTAAATAGTTTAGTTTTTCCATTAAAATAATAGAATTCATATTCACCAGACCAATAAAGTTCATTATATCTTATTGGTGGTTCAGAATAATCAGATTTCGCTCGAAAAGTGCTTACATTATAATAATCACCTTGATATCCGCTAATAATACCATAACCCGTTGAAGGAATTCCGAGTAAAACTATTGGAGTATTGTAAGTCTTTAAAACATGAAGAACTTGTTTATAAATTCTTCTCGCTCGGTCGAGATTTTTATTGGGTGAAATATAATCGATTGAAAATGATTCACTTTCTTTCCAACAATTTAATTTCATTCCAAAGATTTCAATTCCCTCAATTATCTTATCCCATATGCCGTTAGATAATACTCGGTCTCCTGAAGAACAAATTCCATTCGTAGAAACATTTACAATAAAATTATAACCTGAATAACCTCCAATATCAATGCTATCACAATTAATTCCTAAACTTTGCATTACACCAGTTATTGAAGATATAAAAGTATTCCAGCTAGATTGGTATAAAGGATTTAGAGGTAATATATATTCATTTTGTTCAGTAAATAATTGATCATTATGTGAATAAAAGCCTGCATATTCTTCACTTATTTGTTTCATCATCCGAATTTTACGAGCTTCTGATAAATGATACATATTAATTGATGTTTTAAGCATATCTTTTCCATAATCTGTTATTGAATATAATCCCCTTTCTTTTCTTGATACTATTCCTTGTTCCAATAAAGAATTTAAATAATTAACTAAGGCAGTTTTACTAATTTGAGTTTTTGAGAGAAGAGTTGAAAATTCGGTAGGTTCTTCTAATAAGAAAGACAAGATTTCTAACCTTTTTGAATGGCTGAGAACGCTTAAAAATTCTGCAAGTTCATCGATCGAATTTGATATTTCATTTTTCATCTTTTTATCATCCAAAATATCACCATTCTTATCATTCATATTTCATACTATGGGTATATAATTTTT
>CAYPTZ010000119.1:0-8336 GCA_964413395.1 uncultured archaeon
TTAAGATTATCCTGAATATCTTGAATTGTATAAAATTCCCCAAGACGACTCGTCAGGGTAAACGTTCCTGTAAGCGGTGTAGGATTGCTTAAATTGAGATCCCATTCTCGAATAGTCTCCCAGCCGACACCCTGATTCATTTGAAATTGAAAAGTATCAGGATATTTTTGGGAGACACCCTCGGGATAGCGAGGTTTAAAGGCATAGTCCAATTCGATACATTCTACTGAAGTTATTGGAAAGCCCACATCTGTCAATTTAAAGACTACCTGTCCATTCTCAGGGCGATTTGCATACATGGGAATCCAGCTGGCTTTTTCTTCAGGACGATAGTGATTGTCATACCGCAGTATGCCTTTACTGTAATCATGATAGGAATTTCGAATGGTAATGGGCGACCAACTTGATTCGGGAGTATTTTCCTTTCCAGCTATCACTTTTCGAATGATTTGGGAGGATTGGGTAGTACCAACATTCTGTAAATCAACTTCAGATTCCCCTTTGGCAAAAATACGTTCATTCCAATTACTTACCACAATATCATCGGGCCCTTTGGGAAGAGTATAGGACATTTGCCCTTTCGATATGTAACCTGCTTTTGAGGTATTGATTGTGATTGCATTAAGCAGCGAGGATTCATACCCATTCCGAACCTGTCCTTCAGTTACACCTAAAATATCGGTTGCATAGGAACTTTGATTGAGAACCGTCGGACTGATGATGGTAGTTAATTTTCTGGTAACTATTTCCTTGGTAGTGGCATCTAAGGTACTCCAATTAGGCATTTGAGCATCATAGACACGAATAAAACCGGAATAAATTTGAGGTGATGTCAAGTCCTCAAAGCGACTATGATTATAGCGCATGGAGACCATGGCTTTGCCTGTGGAATCATTGACTCCAAACTCATTGAAGGTCGCTAAATTGGGAGATCCCTGACTATTTGTGAACCATGTATCGAAATTCTCAGGGGTGAGCAATGGATCATTGAGATATTTGCGTTCATCCCGCACCATCAAAATATCAGTGAGAGACTTGATGGAGTCGGGCGAATTGTCATCTTTTGGCAAGAGTTCAAAATAAATATCATTTATGGTGCCAATATCCGATAATCCAGTATTATCACTGACATTGGTCATCCCTAAATCATATCCATATTCGAGAAATTGATACATGAAGTTCTTGGAAAATGTGCGATCCCGAAGATTCTGTGGAAAAGACGTGGTGATATAGGTGACAGTTTCTTGACCCAAGATTTGCCCAAGGAAGATATAAATTGGAATGATCTCATTTGTATTTATTCCTGACAGGGACACATTAAAGGTTAGATCGGCCATCCGACTATAAATTCCAACAGGTAAGAGAGTGGATAGATCCAACCAAAAACCTCCTTGATAGGCATCAAACCTACTTTGGTTAAGTGTCCATGAGAGGTGATAGGGACTAATATTTTCCCCTGTTTCTTTTAAAATTAATTCAATCGTGATATTCATATCGGCATACTCAATCATATTCTCAAGTTGAGGCACATAGATCTGACCTTTCCATTCTCCTAGCCATGGAATATAAACGTCTTCTTGCACTATTGCCCCTGCTTCATCGTTATGTAATCCAAAGTAGGTCGCGTCACGTGAAATTAAGGGTGCTGAAGGAGTTCCATTATAATAAGTTCCAGTCTTGATCCCATGGAGATTTTCCGTAGTAAATTGATAGCCTTCAAAAGCTTGGAATATATTGGTATAGGTCGGAGTTCCATATTCATGCGTGATATTGGAAATGCGTTGCTCCACCACTACCAAATCATTAAACGCAAATTTACTCACCCATGTTTCTTCTTTTTTTTCGGTCCAATTGATACTGAGATCAGTATTTATTTCCACATGTAATCCCTTTTTATTAAAATAATTTGTTAGAAAATTACCCTCATCAATTGCACTTTTATTTAAGAGCAGAGAAGGAATGACATTTTGCACACTTCCATTAAGGTATTGCCATGCGGAACTAGTATCATTATTAAGATTAGGGTGGACCACATTACCATACCTACTGATGGTTTCAAATTCATTACAAAGCGACCACTGATTTGTATGAGAATATGCAACGGATTCATTTAACGTAATATTGCCAATCGTTATTTGATAGGGGGAGGCAATTGCAAAATTATCATATATTGCCTGTAAGGAAAGATTATACAATGTACTAGTATAGAAATCATCCCATGTGGCCTCTCCTCCTCCTTCCTCACTATTATTATATTCAATAAACAGGGCAGATTCATCCAGATTGGCTTCAGGAAATGCTTGGTAACTCACTTCAAATCCCAGATCTAAAAGGGTGCCATCCATATTATTAAGGGGAATCCAAAAGGGGATGGATTCATTAAATTCAGACACATTTGAAATTTCCAGCGTATCAATACTATACCCATTAATAAATATGTCTATAGTAATAAGATCGGTATAGTTATAGAAGGTAGGCATTGTTGTTAGATTTTTAATTGCAATATCCCCTGAGATAAAGGGATAGTCACTATTATACCACGGCGTATTTAAATCCCCTGTGGTGTTCGTGTATAGCGCATACCCATTTTCACTGGTGAGAAAACCATTTAAGGAATAAAAATGAGTGGGAATATCTAACTGATAACTCGAAGGGGATTGCAGAAAAAGCTCCACGGTAATAGGAGCAGGTGCTGTATAATAGACCGATGTATGGGAAACAGTAGTGTATTCAACCGTGTAGTATCCAGGTAAAAGGCGATCTGCTTGAGTTCCAATTTTATTATAATTAATATCAAAACTAGCTATTCCCCACTGATCTACCGTTTCTTTGTAAGGAATAATCGTGTTATTTACCATTTTACCTTCTACCAAACATTCTGACATATCTTGACTATAAATTTTCATCTGAACTGAAAACATATCGCTGGTAAGTAATCCCTCTTCTTCAATAAAATTGTCAGCATCATGATCTTCGGGAATAAATTCTTCCTGTTCAGATTCCTCACCCGTCATACGAGTTATGATATCGGCTTCTACAATGGCCGCACTTAGGGTGAAATTGGCTGACGTGGATATAATTCGATCTCCGATAAAGCGGGTCTTTTCAGGTTCCATGATCATCACTAATCCGCCTGATTGCCCCCTATTATAGGGATTAATATAATTTTCTGAATTCCCTAAATTAAAGGAGATTTCTTCCATTGGGAACGAATCCTGCCCTTCATAAATGTAGGCTTCATTTCCAAAGAAATCTACAGGCCAATTTCCATTAATATTTTCCCATGGGGCCATTTTCATGGCCTCTACATTAAATTCAGGAGCATAAAATACCCGTAAATAAAGGTAAATTTCGTCAAGTTTTCCGACCCACCACCCAAGTTTATCTAAATAATCCTGATAAATGGTTTTGGTGGCTTGGGCATCCAGTTGAATGGTTGTAATGCCATTGGCATCAGTAACTTCACAGGAATAGATCAATGGACTAAATAATTGAAATTCATCCACCGTGAGATTTTTGAAGGGATAACAAATTGGTTTTTGAGCAAGTTCTTGTTCATAATGCTGATAACTTAAGGCATAAGGAACGTCACTTCCATAGACTAGGTTTAAATATTCACCCCAAACATCGAATGGATTTCCCTCGAAGGTTAATAGGTCAGGAGATGTAGGAAGGAGCTGTAAAGAATACCAAACAGGAACATTCGCCATGGGAGATTGAGTATAGGTATCGGTGACTTGGACCTGATAACTATCCGAATCCTTGACCTGCAATCCTGCAAATCCCCCTGAACTGGCATTAATCCATTGATCCGCCACATCATGGCGTATTTCCAGTAATACTTCTGAGGGTAAAATTTCTACGGTAATTGGTTGGATTATGGAATCATAATAGGTGGACCCTGTAAATTTAATTGCAAGGGTATGAACACCAGGCATTAAATTGGGGATATTTCCTAAATTGGAATTATCAAGTGTTAAATTAAATATTGTCCCAAAATTGATAGGTATAAGATCAATACAATCCCATTCATTGGTAGCATTAGCCATTAATAATTGTACGGCCATAAAGGTATAATTTCGAAGGGTATACTCAGTTCCATTCCAATATTGATAATAAGTAATATCATCAAAGTCATCATATAGGGGTCTCTCTTCTTCTGTAAGCAAAAGCCCTGTAAGCGAAAGGGAACTATTGCGATCCATTGCAAAGGAAGGTGTGTCAATCTCAGTTTCAGGAATGAAGTTAATTCGAGTAGGGGTTTTTGTAATGGTAAACGATGATTGTAGAATGTTACTTTGAACACTCTTAAATAAACTATTTCCTGAAAAATTTAAATGTATATTTCGATACAGTCCAGGTGTGCCAATAATCATAAAGGATAATGCAGAAGTCAATCCTAATTGATCTGCAATCCCAATGATCATCATTTCACCTGAATTCGTATCAATTCCCTCTAATGTGACGACTGCATCAGCATATAGCGTAATAGAGGGATCATATACTTCATCCCATTGAATATTAAGTAATGGAAACTGATCTCCAAATTCAATACTGGGATTAATCGAATCAAGAACATTCAACCCAAAACTCTTTCGAGTTAATGTTAAGGAACTGATAGACGCCAATCCGACAAACCCAAGCAAATTACATCCTAATTGAATTCCAATTGGATACTTTTCAAGATTTTGGGGAGTATAATCATCATGCAAAGTGGACAAAGTATGATTATTGATAGCATCTAACAAATAAATCCCAGCAATGCCCAACAATTGATTTCTATTTGTCGGTTCTTCAAAATTATAGGATGGATGAATGAGTGCATCATACCCAATAATCGTTATTGTGTCAATGGTGGAGAGATTAAATAAGGGATTGATGGCTAAAAGTTCATAAAGGGGAATGGCACTTTGTAACCGTGCCACAAACATATCACGCCATAGAAGGAAGCCAGATTGTTGCATATTATTTGCAATCCATTCACCCGACAACGTATATGTAGTTGACACGTCACTTTCATTTGGACTATGAGCAGCAGTCGTAAAGATAACCTCAATGGAAGCGAAAGTAGATCCATAAATTGGATGCATTGCTGCGGGTATAAATATTTCCAGTTGAAAGGCCTCCATAGTTTTCTGATCTATAATATCGGGGAGTTCTATGCCAGAATAGGTTATTCCTAAAGATTGGCCTGACCCAAAGTAATACCGACAAACAGCATCAGTTACAAAGGAACGATCTTCACCCATAAGGCTAAAACTTAAAGGATAATCAGAAATGATAGGTATATTATTTTCAGATTTTGGAGGAAGACTATCCATGGCGATTAGATTAGGCGAATATAAATTGGCCGAGACAATTTCAGCAGCAAATCGCCCCAGATCATCTTGCACCGATGTTTGCAAATAAGACAGTCCATCTAGTTCCAAATCAATAGGAAATCCAATAGGTAACGGTTGTTCATACGCATCTATCACTTGTCCATAGATGAAATCCCCATGTTCCAATGTTAAATCTGTGGTTGAGGTGAGATATTGATCAGTCTCATAAAATATGATAGTATAGCTATTATTAATGAAAAGATCACAGACTTGTATTTCTTCACTGTTTCCTGCTATATCCTGACTGTAAAATTCGAGGCGAATTGTTTGATGGGGATATTGAATTTCGTGTAAAATCTCAAGTAATTGAATAGAAATTTCTGTGATATTTTTATTTTTCATATCTTCTTCCCTTTCAAAAACGGGCATACCTTCCAAGGTAAGTAATCGATAATAAACGGAATTTAGCGAATTCGTCTCATTGATTGAAAAATTTAATGCCGTTTGTAAAGATACACTGATGTTATTATCACTACCCCAAAAGTCTCCTATAAAATCGAATTCTGTTGAAGGTGCCATTGTATCTATTATGATTGGAAGAGTACAATTACCAACATTCTGCGATGAATCGGTTAAAACTACCGTTATATTATGGACCCCTTGATCAATCCCCAATAAGGTAGAATTATAGATCAAATGAAAATAATTTTGCCCTGCAATGACACTCTGGGAATCAATCAAGATATCATCACAATACACATCAACGAATTCAAGATCTTGACTAAAATCAACCACATCTAACGTGATCGTTTCAGGCATTTCGATCGGAGCATCAAGAGAGAAATAATTCCACATTTTTGGCATTGGTTTCCCTAAATCTAAGGTCCCAAGGATTCGGTGGTCGGCTACTAAATCGAGAGTCTCATTGTCAAATATGGCTACTCGTAAATTGGTGGTGATTTCATTGGGACTAATAATGGTTGCAGTACCATCTTCATATAAAAGATCAGAAATGCCATTATTATCTATATCTCCCAGAGTCAATGATTTATGGGTGTCAGGCGATAAATTTTCTTCAATCCGGGAATATTGATCGAGTTGAGCTGCCACAAAATCATCCGTAGCATTTACCCTAACAATTACCGATTCGAGGCGATTATTCAAAAGATAGAAGAAAGTCTTGAGCTGTCCTTTGATTCGAAAACCATTTTTGACATCTTCTTGAAGAAATTCTCGAATATGATTTTGAGAGATAAGATGGGCCGTATGGGAGATATGGAAGATTTTAACCTTATCACGAATTTCAGTAGTAATCTGAGGGATCCCAAACAATTGAGTGAGTATTGGATCTTCTCCTATGGTTTGATAGGTATTTTCTAACCAGAGGGTAGCATCGAGATTTCGCCACTCAAATTTCCCATCCATACAGGGTAGGGGAGTATTTTGTAAGGTGGTGATATTGACGGAGATTTCCATTTCGAATGTAAGGGTTAAACTATCCAAAGTTTTTACGTCAAAGGAAGGTCCTCCGATTGGAAGAATAAATTCGGAAACACCTCTATATGCTTCAAAAGACTTTTCACGACTTTCCATATCATTAGGATCGCGTTTAAGAATATTGGTGAGAAATATATGATTTATTTGGATTTCTAAATGATTATTTTTTTTATTGGCTAATAAATTTTCATGATCAATAATCACACGGAAGGTGAAGTTCGAAAAGCCATTGAGTCTATCCACACCATAGTCGCTCCAATTCATGTCAGGTTGATTAATAATCATATAAGCTAGGGTGAATTGATCATCGAGGAAATCGGCCCAGGTGATAAAACCCATATTTTCCCAAGTTTCATTAAGGGGATTTTTAATTTGTAGGAAGGTTTGACCCTTATTCGCTAGCATCCAAGAATTGTTGATAGGAGAGAAATCCCGCGGATCTAAAGCATTAAAATCACGGTAATTGTTTGGTGATATTCCTAGACTATCCCATATATAATGGGTTAAGGAGCCATCAATTTCAAATTGTATCCCTTCCATATCTGCAATGTTGGCATTCTCTAATAACATGCTAAATTCTTCGCTATAGGTGCGTCTAGAATCGTCTTCTCCATAAGAAAGATCGATAGTGGTGTTGGGAGGACTGGCAGCAGTAAAGGCAATTGAAGTAGTGGGGAGCCCTCCTAAGAGTGCACAATGTGAAAGAGAATTAGGATCCCATAAGTAGAGTAAAATTTTATATTTCCGTTCCCCAGAATGATAGGTCCAATAATCCTCGGTTGTGACACTAATACTTAACTGAATATTGTCAGGAATGGTCCCAGGAAAACGGCTAAAGCCATCTTTATCCAATTCAATATCCATTTTACCCGGTTGCCCTGTAAAGCTGGTTAAGCCGCCATCATAGGAGACTGTGAGCTGCATCACACTATCATAATCACGTTGTTCACTTTCATCTAGAACAGTAATAAGGAGAGGTAATTGGTTTAAAAGTCCCAATTCGTATATTTCAGCTAATGTACTATATTCAACATTTTCATATTCATCATCAGGAATGTATGTAAAATCTTTGACTTGTAGATCTAAATCAATGATAGTGTTCAGTTGGGCTTTAAAATTAGCAGGCGAATTTAGAACAGTATCATCAAAAATTTCATAGGGAACGGTAATATAATCCACGCTCATATCTTCATATATCAAAGGATTGGAGTTCTTGGGAATTATAAATTCACCAACAATATTGGAGGCCAACAAACGAGATTTTACTATAACTACCTGCCCAAGACTTGGAGTCCAAAGAGCAGGATCTTCAAGATGGATCCCAGTGGTGACAATGATTTTCATCTTTCGTATACCTCCATCATCATAACTGTATTGGGAAAAAAGATTCTCGCTCAACGACAATGAAATCGTATCAAAATCATTTCCTAAGGTGGCAGCGACTAACACTGCTTCGTTAAATACCTCACCGTCTCCAAAAGCCAAGTAATAGGTGCGTTCGATACTGGTTTTGTCATA
>CAYPTZ010000120.1:0-8302 GCA_964413395.1 uncultured archaeon
AACCAGCATTTCTCAGCTTTACAATCCTATCTTGACGCCTATATTATCAAAATCCAAGATATCATTTTGCAAAAATGGGATGAAATCCTCCAAGACATTTATATACAGGAAAAAAAGGCATTAGACAAATTAACTTAACGATATCCAAATATGAGTTTATAATCGCAGTATTTTTGTAGTCTTTCATGAGCTAGGAAGAAAATTTGAAATAAAATCGACTTATACCAATAATAACTATTAAACTCTTGTAGTTTCAAATCGGGAATATATCGGCCGAAACGCCATTTTTCTACAATTGAAAAGATTTTTTAACCAATAAAGTTATTAAACTATACTTATTTCTTAATATATCCCTATTTTCATCTAAATTGGATTTAAAAAAAATTTTGAGCAAACAGTTTGAAAAGTAATCTTTAAGAAAAATTCACTTTTTTGCTTAATTCAAAATATTTCTCTTTCAATTCATTTAATTCTGTTTCAAGTTCACCTAACCGCTCCTTTTGATTCACTTTTGAATGATAAGATTCAATCATTTCTTTGAGTTTTTTCTTCTTTTTTACTAAATAATATGGTAAATAAGTCACTAAGGTCGTTGCTCCCATACACCAAGTGAAGATATATAAGACACCCCAAAAACTTTGTTTTATGACGTTATCAACAACCACATTATCACCGATCCAAAATTTGATAGGTTTAATATAAATATTGGTTATAATATTATTAGATAATATATTATTGGCCGATTTATCGCCAAATTTAATTGCATATTGACTTTTCCTGATATTGTTCGAGGTTATGATATTATATTCGCTAGACCATTCTAATTTGATGGCTAATTTCTTATTATTGGTAAAGTTATTATTATCAATGAGATTTTTGATAGAACTGCGAAGTTCTATACCATTTTGATTATCTTTAAAATTATTTCGAATAATTTGCACATTATGAGCCCCATGTAAGCTAACTCCAACTCTTCCATTATCAATCAAATCATTTGATTCTATTATTATATCACTACTACTAAAAACCTGTATTCCTTCATATTTTGTAGATATCCGATTATTTGAGATAGTGATATTTTTACAGACAAATAAATCTAAGAAATAATAAGGTTTACTGATAATTGTATTGTTATAAATGGATGAATTAGCGCACCCTACCATTTCAATATTTCCTACTATTGCATTAAAATTATTATTATAAATTTTAATATTTGAACATTCCCGAATTCTAATATTTGAATACCCTGAATCTACATTATGCAGAGTTAAATTGGTAATGTGAAAATAATCTTTTATGTTTTTAATATAAATATTATAGAACCCGTGAGTTGAATTTGCTTCAAAATCCGCAAGAATGTATGGATCTGTCTGAGTGCCAGATCCCTGAATAAAATTGTAATACTCAGAAAGATTGTTAGAAATGTTTCCATCGATTGAGTATTCAGCTGTTGTGTTTACACCCTCGACACTCCAAGAGCTCACACCCATTGAATAATTCCCTTCATTAATGACTTTATAATCATTTTTGTCAAAAAACACTAAAGAGAGCAAAAATATGGAGATGATTGTAATAGATGCAATGTATATTTTATCATTTCGATTCATTTTCATTTTGATTTTCACCATTTTTATCCTTTGAAGAAATATTTTTCGAGTTATTCACTTTTTCAAGCAGTTCAAAATATAATTTTTTAAATAATTGTAATTCCTGTTCCAACCTATGAATTTTATCTGATTCTTCAGTATTTACCGTTTGGATTTTATTTAATTTGGAAAGCGTTGAAAATGACATGGTAGATTTATAATGTAGTTTCAGCTGCTTTTGGATCTCCCGAAAGGTTTTTCCTTCCTTTAATAATTCGATTGCTGTGTTTATTTTTTCTTGACTACTTCTTCCCATTCCTTTTTCCTCTCATATTGAAATTATTTCTATTTTGATACTATATTTGATACTTTTGATACTTGAATAATTATTATTAGGCGCTTAAAATATTTAAATGATACTATTTGATACTATAAGAAATTTTATGATACTTTTATAACTATTAAAACCATGTATTCTTACTTCTGAAATAGTCTAGAACTTTAGAGAGAATAAATGAATAGATATAAATAGAGCTAAACCCTGTTCAAACCAAAGAAACCTCATGAAATCAGATACATTGCGAATTTTTATATCCATATATCTGTTAATAAAAAACACAATTTGAGAATCAAAAATTGGTCTATAGCTCACAATTATAAAATTATCATTTTTCTTCAGAACTATTTATTTATATATTATATTTTAATCAAATTAATAAGATTTATTTCATTCTACATAACATAATGTTCTCTTTTAAGTATATTTTTACTCCTACACACTGGCTCACTTCAACGTGAGTATAGACTTAGGCAAAATGAAGTAACATTATGATTTCAATCTGATTTTTTATCTTAAATCTTTTATGTTGTCGTGAGCGTTTTATCTTCTTAGAATCTTTAAAATTTATTCTATGAATGTTTCTATTTTCATTTCATAATTCATGATTAAATAAATATGGAATGAACCTTTAATTAATGTGATGTATTGACTCTAATTGCTATAGAATCCATTTTAGTAGTGAAATAGACAATTATATACACATATTTATATATTTTGGGTGATTATATTGAATTAACTTACTTTTTCAATTATTTTTATTGGAAAAAAAAATGTGAGTTGAAATCTATGAGTGTTTTAGTAGAATTGTCGGATGGAAGTAAGAAAAAATTTAATCATAATGTAACCTTAAATCAGGTGGCATTATCAATTAATGAGGGATTTGCTCGTCAGTGTATCGCTTGTGAGATTGAAGGAATTATTTATGATATGAACCATATATTGGATCATGATGTAAATGTTAATTTCATAACTTTTGACTCTATTAAGGGGAAGGAAATATTTTGGCATAGTAGTGCTCATTTGATGGCTGCTGCTGTTGTACGTATTTTCCCTGATGCTAAATTTGGTATTGGACCAGCAATCGAAGAAGGCTTTTACTATGATTTTGATATCTCTCCAATCAACGAGGAAATTTTTCCAAAATTAGAGGAAGTAATGAAAAATATTGTGAAAGAGAAAATTCCATTCATTCGACGTGAGGTAAGTAAAGAAGATGCTATATCAATCTTCAAAAATAATCCAATGAAATTAGAACTCATTCATGAATTAAATGATATTATTAGTGTATATAGTCTTGGGGACTTTATAGACTTATGTAAGGGACCTCATGTTCCGCATTCAGGTTTTTTAAAGGCTGTGAAGCTTACAAAAGTATCTGGGGCATATTGGAAGGGTGATGTAAAAAGAAAATCGTTACAGAGAATATATGGTATCTCATTTAATGACAAGAAAAAACTAAAAGTGCATTTTAATCTGTTAGAAGAAGCCAAAAAGAGAGATCATAGGATTTTAGGAGCAAAATTGGATATGTTTAGTTTTAGTGACTATTGTCCAGGTCATGTTTTTTGGCATGATAGAGGTAACTTTTTATTTAATACCTTGATAAATTTTTGGAGAATTGAACACCGAAATGCAAATTATCTTGAGATTAAGACACCGCTTATTTTAAATGAAGATTTATGGAAGATTAGTGGTCATATGGATTATTATAAAGAAAATATGTATTTTGTTGAGATTGATGGAATTTCTAATGTTATTAAACCTATGAATTGTCCAGGAGGAATAATTATTTATAAGACCAAATCTCGAAGTTACAGAGATTTACCTTTAAGAGTTGGGGAAGTAGGGCAGAATCACAGACATGAATTGAGTGGAGTATTACATGGGCTGATGCGTATTCGGGCTTTTCATCAAGATGATGCTCATATATATTGTACTCGTGAACAAGTTCTGGATGAAATAAAAGGAGTTATTGAGCTTACAGATTCTTTTTATAGCATTTTTGGTTTTGAATATTTTGTTGAATTATCAACAAAGCCAGAGAAAGCAATGGGTGATCCAGAATTATGGATTCTAGCTGAAAAAAGTTTAAAATCCGCATTGAATGAATTAAATGTTAAGTTCATAATTAATGAAGGAGATGGTGCTTTTTATGGTCCTAAGATCGATTTTCATATTAAAGATAGTTTGAATCGGACTTGGCAGTGTGCAACTTGCCAATTAGATTTCCAGTTGCCTGAGAGGTTTCAATTGGAGTACGTTGGAAGGGATAATAAACCTCATAGGCCAGTGATGTTGCATCGAACTATTTACGGTAGTGTTGAGCGTTTCATCGGGATCCTGTTAGAACATTTTGCAGGAAAATTACCATTTTGGATCAATCCAATGCAAATTCGTATAATGGGGATTGCAGATAGGCATATGAATCGAGCTTTTAACGTGGCTAAGGATTTAAAAAGTCATGGATTTAGAGTAGATGTAGACAATTCATCAAATACATTGAAATATAAGATTCGAATTGCTCAACTACAACAATATAGTTACATTCTGGTGATTGGTGATAATGAATTAAAAAGTAATTTAATAAGTGTAAGATCTCGTGATAATAATTTATCGGAATCCATGACTGTAGAAGTGCTTATTAATAATCTGGATATGCAAATTAAGAAATATTTTATAAAAGAAAAGTGCTAATTTTTTCTTCATTGACATTATAAAGGCATAAAAATCAAATTTTAACCGATCCTATTGTTTCCAAAGTGGGTGAAAAAACAGGGATAATTTTTTCCTGGGGCCCATTTTCCCGCTATTTTTCCTGCTGTTCCCCCCGTAATTATTTATTCTTTCTTTCATAATACCCTATACAATCCATTACTTGAATGACTTATCACCTATTATTAAAATCACCACCATATCATTAGATATATTTTATCCTTCTACCATAATTTCGCAGATCGTCCTTTTATAGTGATCTGGGATCTCCCCCCCTCTCTCCTTAATTATCTTGCCATTCCCTCCGTATTTGATTTTTTCTCATTTTTATTCCCCCTGTTCCCTTTCTTTAATTATTTTGGTGTGCATATCCCCCTTTCCAGCAAAAAAAAATGTGATCTCTCTAAATACCCCGAAAAATTCTCGAAGCCGCCTCAAACCCCATCGATAGCAAAACCCCCCGATCCTTTTTGTCGACTTAAATTGCCCCCGACTTCGCATTATCGCCTCAATATTTCGCCCACTTCCAAACATTTAAATATTCCATTTCCCATAGTATATTTATTGGATGTTTCATCAGTACAAATGATGACAGTTAGAAGAATTCAAATGTTAAAAAATTTGAGAAAAACACTAATAAAACTGAGAAAAGTAATATTAATAATTTCACTGAACAATACAATCTCAATTCATTTCAACCCTTAATTCAACAACCTTTAGAATCGCCAAATAATACAAAATTGGCTTACTCAAAACTTCTAGGTTCTGATGGATGAGATAGAGTCTCTGGAATAGCTATTGATAAATCAGGAAATGTTTTTATTGTAGGAACAACTACGACTATCGATTTCCCCACAACCATAGGAGCCTATGATCAATCCTATAATGAAAAAGACAACATTTTTGTAACAAAAATGAATCCCGATGGTAGTAAACTAGAATATTCAACCTTCATCGGAGATTTTAATGACGATGCAGGAAAAGGAATTGCCATCGATAATTCTGGAGGAGTTTATATCACAGGGACGACAAGAAATTCAACCTTTGCGACTACTTTTGATGGTTATGAAGGAAATGGTAATTATGATATTTTTATTATTAAAATACAAATCCCAAAATCAAAAACTACCATAATTATGATTTTCTCGCTATTAATTCTTGTTATTGGTACAATTTCCATCACTATGGTCTTCTATAAAGGAATAAAGCACCTAATTGAGCAATCTCAAGAAATTAAAGGGCTTTTGAATGCCCTACCATCCTATATTAAAAATTTCCATTATAAGGATGCACTAAAAAATATCAAAAAGCTAAATCAATTCCCAGTAAAGTATCTCACCCCTGATGAACAGGACCAAATCGCCAATACGCAAGCATTTTGTCAATATAATTTGCCTTTTATGGAAAAATTAGCATTAATTCTTACAAATTCGCAACATCTTTAAATCAAAGAATTGCATGCGCAAATGGAAAAGCTCCAAATGAAGAAATCTAATGATCTTATCCAAGACAGAGTTGATGATCATTTACGAAGACATATTAATGCCCATTATGAGAGAATTACACAGAAATTGGATGAAACGAATCAAATCTTTGCTAAATTTAAAGAGATAACCAAAAGAAAATAAGGTTCATATAATCAAAATCAAGGTGAAAATTAACATCATTTTTTATTTAAAGAATTATTATTTAGGATTTGAAAGATATTATGGAAAAAAAACATGGAAAATTACCAATAAAAAAAATTCGATCAACCGTTTTACTAATATTGAAACTTGGATTTATTCTCTTTTTTGTATACCCAACTCTTTATATTATTTTTAATAAAGAGCAAGATAAAGGAAAACCGATTCCGGGAATATATATAATTGTGGTAATTATCTTCGCATCCCTTTTATTTTTCTTCATTGATTTTCTATTTTATTTATTTCATTTTTCCTACCAGAAATATCTTATCCGGATGGAGAAGGAAAAAACAAATCTCTACCTTAAAACTACTGGTCATAAGCAGAGAATTATATTTATCCTTATTCTTATCGCAATTTTTAGTGGAATATTATATGGGAATGTTGAAAATTTTCTACCTACCGATAATTTGATCCTTATTACCGCGCTGCAATTAGAAATATCAACAATTCTATCATCAATAGTACTACTAACCATTGATTTACTTCAAATTATCCACGCCCCAAATCACAAAAATGAAAGAAATATAGATAACGATCAAAAAAATACAGTCAAAAATATATTTGCTCTCAAGTATGTTAAAAATATTGCATTTATTGCAAAAATTTCAATATTTATTGCCAATATTGGCGCTATCACTTTTAGCCATATCCTTAGGTACAATTACGAGCAATGGGATTTTCATTGTGGATCTTTAATTGTATTCTATATAATCACAATCCAATGTTTATGTGGTTTACTCCTCATTCATGGAGATAGTACCTATTATTATGATCTTCTCCTGTTTTGGGAGACTGGAGAGATAATGAGTAGACGTAATATAAATAAAGATTTGAAGAAATTCCAAAAGACATATCAATCCATCATTTATCAAAATAATTCCCCACCATCTCAGGTTAATAACCATCAAAAAATCATATACCAAAACACATTTCAAGAATTATTAAAAACTCAAGGATTAAAATTTGAAATAGAATATGGTAAACATTTTACCAAAGAATTTGATCATATAGGCCATCTCATTAATAATATTCACTTTCAACATTCTTCTCCAAATAATGATCACAAAGAATTGATAGAATTCATTACTCTTGCAGGAAAAATGCATAATTTTCATGAGACATTTTGCATAAAAACCTATTTAGGGATAATGAAAGCACTTTTTTTGGTTTGTATTAGTGTTTTATTCGCACCTTATACCTTTTTTGCCATAATAATTACGTTATGGGGAATTCTTGAATATTTTATTCCATTTTTTTCAAACCTCACTCAAGGTATGTATAACCAAATAGAAATAATTCTGGGAGTTCTTACAAATGATCTATCAGAGAGTTGCATACATGGGGCCGAATATATCTTTAATGATGATGCTATTGATGGAACATACACTAAACCCAAAAAAAATGGGATAGAATGTACTGGCCGAGAGTGTTTAGAATGTAAAGATTATGAATATAGTTAATCTTTATTACAAACATATAGATTCTATTTGGTAAAAATCATTTATTCTTCAATATTTTATTTTTTCTGTTAGATCTGTAGAAAAAAAGATGCTGCAGATAGAAATAAAATGATATGTATATTAGAGTCAATAATAGAATGCTATAACTTCTTCTAATAATTCAGATTGTTGCTCAAACATTTTTTTCCTTATAAACAAATGAGAAGAAGATTTTTATTTTTCATAACCCCTTTATATTTAATCTGTTTTTATATGAAAGTTAAAATAATTCATTTAGTGAAAATAATGAAAATACAAAATCAAAAAACCTGCGCATTTTGCAATCTCTAACAATTCTCTGTATATTAATTTCAATACCTGGAAGTTATGCCCAATCAACAAATCCAGAAATGTCGATCCTAATGATAAATAATTCCATAAATTATGATTTTGATATCTCAGGAGATGGCCAGAAAATTGTTACTAATGGTTATGATTGGATACATCTTGCTGATATTCCAGAGAGTTTTGGAGGAA
>CAYPTZ010000121.1:0-7612 GCA_964413395.1 uncultured archaeon
ATCATCTCTAGCAATTCAGATTTTATCTTAATTGAAGGAAATCATTTCATGGCTCAATATTCTCCAGTTGATTTAGATGATGTTCATTTTGCGAGGAAATTTAATGCTTCGATTATAATATGTGCCCCTATTTCTGATGATAATGATATCAATTTGATTGTAACCAGTTATGATTATCTTGTATCACAAAAAATTCCAATAATTGGAGTTATTTTAAATCCTCTAACCAAAATATCGGAGACTAGGATCAAACGATATCATATAAAATTGCTTGAGGAGAGAGGAATTAAAGTTATTGGTTCTTTAAAAAATTTTAGAGATTTAGAAAAACCAACAATCGCAGAAATAATGGATGCAACTGATACAGAATTATATTCTGGTGATTTCTTAAAAATAAAGAATACTTTAATTAATTCTTTTGTTATTGGAGCGATGGGAGCAGAACCTGCTTTGAAAATTTTTAGGGAAAGTGTTGCAAAATGTGTAATTACTGGGGGGGATCGCTCCGATATTGCATTAGCTGCTATGGATACAAGTACAAATCTGATAATATTCACGGGGGGTATAAAACCACCTCAAAGAATCGTAAGTGTAGCTGAAGAAAAAGGGATTCCATTATTAATTTCAAAGAATGATACTTATACTTTAATTGAAAAAATGCGACAAATAGTATTGCACATTCAACCTGCAGAAATACAAATTTGCCGAGATCAAGTAGAAAATTTAAATTGGAACTTAATTCAATCTGAGTAATGTGGAATTATTCAGATAAAAAAAAATTAAAACAAACATAAAGGTGAAAAAATGGTAAAAAATATAATGTTGACATCAACTAAACATGGCTCTGGTAAATCTGTTATTGCAATTGGATCTTATTTAAAAATTAAGGAATCAGGTAAAAAACCAGGCTATTTCAAACCAATTGGAGATTCGATATTATTAAAACATAAAAAAAAATCCGATAAGGATGTTTCAATAATATCAGAAGTTATTGCCAAAGAATTTTCGAGAGAACAATTATGTCCCCAATTTCTAAATCCTGAATTCTATCTTGATGAAATTTTACCAGAAGAGTCGGTAAAAATTATGGAAAAAATTAAGGACACTTTCAATGATATTTCAAAAAACAATGATATCACTCTTATTGAAGGAAATCACACTTATTATCAATATGCTTCAGTTAATTTAGATGATATTACCATCGCTAAGGAATTAAATGCCCATATCGTGATATGTGCAAAAATTGAAGATGATAATGATTTCAATTTAGTAATTAGTACATTTAATCATATAAAAATAAAGAATTTACCTGTATTAGGTGTAATTTTAAGCCCAACTACCAAAATTGCGGATGATAGGATAGAAAAATATTATATATCTCTTCTTAATTCTAAAGGAATTCCTTATCTGGGAGGCTTAAAAAAGTCAAAACAACTTGAAAAGCCGACTATTGAAGAAATATTAGATGCTGTTAACGGAAAACTAATTACCTCTGATTATATTTGTGTTAAGGACAATTTCATCGATGGATTTGTGATTGGTGCAATGGGTGCAGCAGCAGCTACAACTTTTATGAAAAAGGCCCAAAAAAGAAATCAATGTGTTATTACAGGCGGAGATAGGACTGATATGGCGTTATCTGCTTTAGAAACTAATGCTGGTATTGTAATCTTTTCTGGTAATATAGATCCAAGTGAAAAAGTAATTGAATTGGCAAAAAATAAAAAAATTCCATTAATGGTTTCACCTGCAGATACCTTCACAATTACTGAACAGATTAGAAAAATTCATACTAATATTCAAAAGAGTGAAATTTCATTATGTAAAGAACAGGTTGAGACAAATATTAATTGGCAAATATTTCTTCAATAATTTTTTTAATTTCATTGGTTTTATTATTTCCAATAATTTTTATTCCTCATTAAAATAAGAATCAACACAAATTTACATCACATAAAATACATTTTTAATCTAATATCGTTTCTATTTTTATTATAGAATAATAAAAGCATTAAAAAAAATAATCTGAGAAAAGAATTAATTTTACCAGATTATCATGATAATAATGACTTATTTCAGGTTGATCCTATGAATAATGATGATAATGAACAATTCTCCGACGATCAAGATCAAGATTTAATTGAAAAACTTCTTAAAAGAAATTCCAAAATAAAGGTTCTTGAACAAGAGATTCAAAATTACATACATGAAATTGAAGCTCATAAAAATGAAATTGAGCAATTTGAAGAAATGAAACATGAAAATCGAGAATTAAATGAAAAAATTATGTATTTGGAAGCCAGTTTACGCGAGTCGTCTACAGAATATTCCATTTCTCAAAATGAGATTAAAATTCTTCAATCAAGAATAGCTAAACTAGAAAATGAAATTGAAAAAGTGAATTCAGAAATTAAAACTCGTAATTTCCAATCTGATAATTATCAAGAATATGAAAAAGAAAATCAGAAATTAACACAAGATATTGAAAAAATCATTAAAGAAAAACATACTTTTCAAGAAGAACTTTCAGATTTAACTCAAAATTTTAATGAAACAAATAAAGAATTTTCACACTTAAAAGAAATTTTAAGCAATTATCAAGCTGAAAATGAGAAACTTCAAAATTCAAATTCTGCCTTTGAAGAACAAATAGCCGATTTAGATGAAAAAATCGAAAATAAAAAACTAGATTACGAAAAGTTAAAGGAGCAACTGACTAATATCGATCAAAGTGATTCTACTGATTTATATGCAATTAATTCAAGAATTATTGAAAAAGATATAATAATTGAAGAATTGAATCAAGAAATTCGCGATTTAAAAAAAAATATTAGCAATATGGTCTTCAAAGAAGAAATTGATAAAATTCAAGTGGAGATTACAAGTAAAAACAAAAATATTGAAAGTCTTGAAGGTAAAATCAATGTAATGGAAGCTGAATTACAAAAAAACACTGAAATGAAACAAGATGAAATAGAATCCCTAAATGTAAAAATTTCAAAATTGGAAGAAGTAGAAAAAATTAAGAATAATTTAGAAGAAATTCTTAAAGAAAAAGAAGATATTATTAAAGATTTTGAAAATCGTGAGGAAGAATTTCATGAAGCTCTCATGGATAATCTTAAAGTGATGGCTGAAAAAGAAGATCTTAATGAAAAACTTTCTGAGCTAATTTCGCAAAAAAGCATTTTATATGAAAGAATAGGTGAATTAAAAAATGTTGATCGAGGTCATATTGCTGTTATTGCAAGGCAAAAATCTCAGATTGAAGAATTAGAATCTCAAGTTCAACAGAATCAGAAATTAACAGAAGGTCAACTGGTTGATTCATCCGAGATCGAGGCAAAACAACAACAAATTAATGAATTAAGTAATCAATTATCTGAACAAATAAATAAAGCTGCGGATTTAGAAGGTAAATGGGAAGTATCAAAAGATCAAATTGAACAATTACAAATTAGTTTAAAAGAAATTAATGATAAATATTCATTACTTAAACAAGATTTAGAAAGAAATAAGCGAAATTCTAATGAAGAAAAAGACGATATTGAATTAGAATTAAAGAAAAAGAATGCTCATCTAATTGAAACTGAAAGAATTATTTCACAATTAAAACTTGAGCTAAAAAATGCTCAAGAAAATACTGAAATGATTAATCAAATTGAATTTCTAAAAAGGGAACTTGAAGAAAGTTCAGGAATTTCTGAAAGCTTAGCTGATGATGTTTCAAAAGCAAATATTAATTTGCTTGTTTCTAATAAAGAAAATAATCGACTAAATGAAGAAATTAGAAATTTAAAGCGTAGAATTAAAATTTTAAGAAGAGATTTGACACAGCGTTAATTAATTTTAATTATTTCAATAGATAATTATTTTTCTTCTTTTTCTTTTTAAATTCTGGTTTTTTATAAGTTTCATCTGTAAATTTAAAAATAGTATCAATTTTATCCCCATAAGCTTTTTGATTCATCTTTATAGTAATAATTTGTGGATGATTTTTCGTAGCTCGTTGGGTAATTAAGATATTCTTGCCTTCATTTTGAATATCAGTAATCTTTTGTGTGAAATATGTATCGTGTATGTTATCAGTACTCATAACAATAATCTCATCATCGATTTTTAAAGTTCCATTTGTCAATTGAATTTTAGCTACATTAGTTGGAAAATAGGAGATGATTTTTCCCATTTCTATATATCGAAAGTGGGAAATATTTGCGGGACTCCTAAGTTGAGAATCTTTTGCCGAAGCCATATTGAAAAAGAAGCCGGTTGTGAACCCTCTATTATAGACTTCCTTTAATTGTGTTATCCATCTTTGTTGCTTCTTTTGTGCTTCAAAATTTCCAGAATAATATGCATCAATAGCTTCACGATAGCATCGACTTACTACTTCTACATAATGGGGATGTCTCATTCTTCCTTCAATTTTAAAACTTTTAATACCCGATTCAATTAATTGAGGGATATAATTGATCATACATAAATCTCTTGAATTAAATATTCTTTGTCCATCATAAATAAACTCGTTTCCTTTTTCATGTTTTAATGTCCAAATTCCTCGGCAAGGTTGAGTACATAGGCCTCGATTGGCCGAATTTTTATTTGTGCATGCAATAGTTTGTGATAGGTAACATCGTCCAGATATTGAACTGCACATCGCTCCATGAATAAATGTTTCTATTTTTGCTTTACTTAATTTTGGAATAATCTCCTTAATTTGTTCTAATGAGCATTCTCTTGCTAAAATTATTCTTTCAGCGCCTATCGATTCATAATATTGTGCTGATAGTGAATTACTTACGTTACATTGAGTTGATATATGAAATGGAATTCCAATTTTTTTTGATAGCTGAATTCCTGCAAGATCATGGACAATAACTGCATCCACCTTAGCATTTTTGGCTATATTTATGATTTTTTCTAATTTTCCTAGTTCATTTTCATATATTAAGATATTTAATGTTAAGTAGACTTTTCTTTTCCTATGAGTAGATTTTCTTGGATTATGGCACATTTCCACAATTTTGGAAATTTGATCAACTTTAAAATTATCTGCCTTCATTCGCATATTTAAATCTTCAACTCCAAAATAAATTGCATCTGCATATGGAGCTGAGGCCTTAATTGCCATAATATTTTTTACTGGTATTAGAAGTTCGACTTTTTTCATTTTTTTCTTCTTTTTATTTCCTTTACTATAGTTCTTTAATCACATTTATGAAATATTTTTTTCATTCACAGCCAGGACTATGTCAATATGTAATAAAACCCTTATGAATCTAAGTATTCTAAAATATTGATAAAAAAGGTGCTTAGCTTAACAATCTTTCAATGAATTAGAAATGAGTTCTTTAAATCTTATATAATCGTTTGCAACTGGAAATTGAGGAAATTCATCAATTACATTTTGAGGGGGGCGAAATAATATTCCACATTTGGCTTCTATCAACATTGCTGTGTCATTATATGAATCTCCTGCCGCAATTACCTCATAATTCATCTTTTTCAAAGCAATAACTGTCTTTTTTTTTTGGTCGGGGATACGAATTTTATAATTGTTAATCATCCCTTTATCATCCAATTCTAAATTATGACATAATAATGTTGGGTATCCCAATTTCTTCATAAAATGCATTCCAAATTCAATAAATGTATCGGATAAAATTATCACTTGGGCAATACTTCTGACCCAATCCATAAATTCTTTTGCACCAGGTAATAGATCCATTTTCGCAATTACATTTTGAATATCTGTTAAAGTTATATTATTTTCTTTTAAAATTCCTATTCTACGTTTCATTAAAACATCATAATCAGAAATATCTCTAGTAGTTAACCGTAATTCTTTAATATCAGTTGCTTCTGCGACATTTATCCATACTTCAGGAGTAAAAACTCCTTCCAAATCAAAACATATTATTTTCATTTAAATGACACCATTCTAATTCTTATTTAATTTTTGTTTTTGAAATCGTTTCAGTAAATATTCCTTAAATTTATTATAATCCTTTTCCAAATCTTGGAGTATTTCATCTTTTTGCGCTTGCTGTTTCATTTTTTCTGTCATTTCTACTTCGATTCCAATTACTTCCTTAATTTCTGCTGGAAATTTTGCTGGATCGGCAGTCTCAAATACAATACATGGAATATTTGTGGGATTTATTTTAAGAAATAATTCTAATCCACACCAACCTACAGCCCCATGAGCTTCAATTATGAAATCATTCTCAATATGGACTTTATTAATTGTCTCCTTTGTAGATTGATCCGAAACACTAATACTCCAAAAATCTGTTCTCATTTTTTCCATATCAGGGGTTTTTTGTAACAAACCATTTTCATTTAGATGGCCTCCATATAAATCAACTAATCGGGCAAGATTACTTGGGTGACCAACATTCATTGCGTTTGATAAACAAGCTCGTGAAGGTTCTACTTTATTATATAAACCAGTTTTAAGAAATTGAGGAAATTCGTCATTTTCATTTACTGCCACAACAAATCGTTTTACAGGTAAACCCATATGTTTTGCAAACACTCCCCCCATTAGATTGCCAAAATTACCAGAAGGCACTGAAAAAATAATTTCTTTTCCTGGTGCTACACGACTAGCTGCATAAAAATAATATATAATTTGGGGAAGTATACGACCAAAATTTATACTATTGGCTGATGTCAGAGGAATTTCATTTAATTCAGGATCTGCAAAAGCTTCTTTTACAAATGCTTGACAATCATCAAATTTACCTTTAAGTCCTAATGCGGCAACATTATTTCCTAATGTTGTCATTTGTTTTCGTTGTCTATCACTGATTTCCTTTTTTGGATATAATATTACAACTTCAATGTTTTCTAATTTAAAAAAAGCATCCGCTATTGAACCTCCCGTATCACCACTTGTAGCAACAAGAATTACAAGATTTGCCTGCTTTTTTTTTATATAAAATTGCATTAAACGACTCATCATTCTAGCTGCAAAATCTTTAAAAGCAGCAGTAGGACCTTTATCTAATTTTAAAATATGAATATTATCTTTAATAGAAAAGATTGGGACTTCAAAATTGTATGCATCATTTGTAAGTTTGCTCAATTCATCTTTAGGAATATCTTCTTTAAGAAATTTTAATAAGATTTCATATGCAATTTCTGCATAAGAAAAGGAAGCAAACTTTAGTTGTTCCTCTAATGAAATCGATGGAATTATTGAAGGCATAAATAATCCTCGATCAGGTGCTTGTCCCATTAACAAAATTTCTTGAAAACCCATCTTCGAAGAATTTTTATTTGTGCTATAGTATTGAATAATAGATCACCTTATATTTAAGTAATTTCGCGAGTATAGCGAATATTAGCGAAGAAATTCAAAATTATTATCCCAAAAAGGAAAATAAGATGATATATCGGTCGCGAAATGAAGGATGAAAAAATAAATTTTCATACTTTACAATGGATGACAATCTTACTTTTATTTTAAAGATATTTGCAAAGTAACACATGTGAAGAAGAGTTGATTTCTTAACTAAATAGAATTTATTTTAGCAAAATTAATGATAAAAATTTTTATCTTAATCTTTCTGAACGATCTGTGAAGAGGCGGGTGTTTTCACAGCAG
>CAYPTZ010000121.1:7622-8237 GCA_964413395.1 uncultured archaeon
ATTTTTTAGATAAATGTGGTAGATTTTACTCCAATTTGGAAAAAAAGTGTAACATAACCAAAACCTATATTAACAACTTTATCTCTAAGTAATTATAGTTTTACAAATGAGAAAAATTCAAATTTCCCCTTTTCTTTTTTAATCGAAAAAATACAATGAAATTTTTCTCCATTGCTACAAATTTTTTTTTTTAAATACATAAATTTTTTATTTATATAAATCTACTTTTTGTTATATTAAAAAGTGTAAAAAATGCTTTTTTAATAGATTGGTGAAAAAAAATGAAAAAAATGAAAAAAATGAACATACAATTGTTAATAATTGCTGCTTTAACTCTTAGCGCAACAATTTATCCTGCAACAGCTGCTGCTTCTTTTGAAATTGAGGAAGTTAAAGAAGTAGAAGTTGTCTTAACGGACAATTTAATTAACGATACTTTTGTTCGATTGGCCGTCATTGATGAAATTAATTCATACAGTGATGTATGGGTAGATGGAGACATCCCCGCAGATTATGTATATAAAAATAAAAATAATGGGACTATAAGTACTACTACTGTAGATGATGTACAAAAATATCCTTATCATATAAATGAAATCGGTTTTACAGATGAAG
>CAYPTZ010000122.1:0-8227 GCA_964413395.1 uncultured archaeon
TATAATGAATTAGTAACTGTCTGATAACAGGAAAAGGTATTGTTGCAATATCTGCTCCAACGAGAGCTGCATCTCTTGCCTGACGCGCATTTCTAATTGATGCTGCAATCACTTCTGTTTGTATATCATAAATATTAAAGAAAGGGATTAATAATGATTTTGAGAATAGACTAACTTTCCTTTTGAATAAACTTGGGTAATATTTCTAACTGATACACGATTCACTAATAGGCGAAAATAATTTTGTGTTTGGCAATAAAGATTTGGAGATGAAAGATTAATTAGAATAAAGTTTGCTAATTTATTTTTATCAAGCCATCCTGCTTGACTTTCTATTCCAAGACATATAGCCGAATTAACTGTTGCTAATTTAAAAATTTGTTTGGCTGAAATATTTTTACCTTCATCATTATTTCTTATAAATCTTGTAACTTCTCGAAGTTCCTGAAAAATATCTAAGCTATTTACAAATGAATTGTCTGTTCCAAGACCAATTTTAATACCTTTTTTCATTGCTTGGATAAGGGGAGGAATTCCAGTATTTAACATCATATTTGATCTAGGACAAAATACAATGCCTATATTATTCTGATAAAATAGATCTAAATCACGATTATTTAAATGTGTACCATGGACAATGTAATCAGGCCTAATTTTGAGAGTTCTGTCGATACGATCTTCATATCTATGGCATTCCGCCAAATGCCAGGATAAATTTTTTTTTTTCAATTGAGTAAATTGCTTCATTTTAAACAAGCAATTTTCATCATAATTTTTAATACTTGAAAGACCAAAACCATCAAATTCGAAATTATACCAATCTTTAATAGAATTAGAATTGGTACGACCTAAAATTTTGTAACTAATTGGAATATCAGATAAAATATTTTTTAGAAAAGAAATTCCCTTCATCCCGCCTTCTCGAAAATCTACGAATGATGTAATACCATTTGAAATCATCTCTTGAATTGCATTTTGAATTCCTTCTTGAACAATTTTTTTTGGAGTTTGGGTTAATAATTTGTGCTTTAATCCATATGGAGGTTTGACTAGCTCTTTAATTGTTAAATTCCAGCCAATATCTTTGAATGCGGCGTCTCCAATATGTGTATGGGCATCTATTAAACCGGGAATTAAAAGAGTATTGGGTTTTTTAATAATTTTTGAGTTTTTAAGAGCTTCATCCCCTACATTCAAAATTCTATTTTCTCTAATTTGCAACCATTTATTGGTTAGAATTTCTAGATTTTCACCCCATAAGATTGCTTTGGGTTTTATACTTAATTGTCTCATTGATAATCATTCAAGATTTGAATAAATTAATTAAATTATTCGTATAGTCGAGAAAAAAGAATTTTATTTAAATTTTGTAAATCAATTTTCAAGTAATTATACCAGATACTCCATAATCGGTAATGAATACTCATTATTAAGTAATATGATTAAAAATAAATAAGGTGATAATTATTAAAAACAAATATTGGGATTATAGACATACAGGAGAAATTGAAATTGATGGTCTATTAAAGGGATCTCTCAAACTAAAATATGGATTTGCAGATATGCTTAAGGGAGGGGTAGTGATGGATGTTACTACAATAGAACAGGCAAAAATCGCAGAAAAATGTGGTGCTGTTTCAGTAATGGTTTTAGATAAACTTCCAGCAGATATTCGAAAAGCTGGGGGAGTTGCAAGAGCAGCAAGCATTGAAATTATTAAAGATATAATTGATACTATTAGTATTCCAGTAATGGCAAAATGTCGAATTGGCCATACTTATGAAGCTAAAGTACTTGAAGCGGCGAGAGTAGATATGATTGATGAAAGTGAAGTTCTAACTCCAGCAGATGTTTCTCGCCATATTTGGAAATGGGGATATAAAACACCATTTGTATGTGGAGCAAAAGATTTAGGTGAAGCACTTCGAAGATATGAGGAAGGGTGTGCCATGATTCGTACAAAGGGGGAACCTGGTACAGGAAATATACAAGAAGCAGTTTGCCACTTTCAAACACTGAATAATCAAATGCAAATTGCAATTGGTTGTTATGAAAAAAATGATGGTCAAGAATTAATGAAATTTGCTCGATCTATTAATGTGTCACTTGATACATTAATTGAAGCTTGTGAATTAAAACGTATTCCAATTGTCAATTTTTCTGCTGGTGGAATAGTAACTCCTGCAGATGCAGCTCAAATGATGCTTATGGGAGCAGATGGAGTTTTTGTAGGAAGTGGTATATTTAAATCAGAGGATCCTGAAAATCGAGCAAAAGCTATAATCCAAGCTGTCACGCATTTTACAGATCCTGAAAAAGTACTTGATGCCCAACTAATGATAGATGAAAAAAAATCTATGTTTGGTATGGAAATTTCAAATTTAGAATTACGAATGCAAGATAGAGGAGCAAATATTTAGTGAATTTTTTGATTGTTGGAATATTAGCTCTTCAAGGGGATGTCAGGGAACATATTAATATAGTTAAAAAAACTTTGAAAAATACACAATATCAAATAACTATTATCAAAAAAGTAAGTGATCTATCGAAAATTACCCATCTAATCATTCCTGGAGGAGAATCAACAGTAATGCATAATTTAATGATAATTGACGAAAAAAATAACATTCTAAGTGAAATAAAAAGGAAATATAACGATGGAATGTGTATTTTTGGAACATGCGCTGGTGCAATTCTTCTTTGTAATAATATTAATAATAATTCAAAAGATCTCAACATCGAAGGATTAGGTTTAATCAATATTTCTATGATTCGAAACGCCTATGGTAGACAAGTTGATTCATATGAAACCGATATAATTATGAGAGGAATTAAAGAAAAATTCCATGCCATATTTATACGAGCACCTAAAATTGAATCACTAGGTGAAAATGTGGAAATAGTTGCAAAATATAAAAATCAAGTAGTAATGGCGCGGAATAGGCAAATTTTAGTATGTACTTTTCATCCAGAATTAACAAATGATACGCGAATTCATAATTTTTTTTTTCAATTTTAACTTTGATAATTTCTCAAAATCCATAATGGCGACAAAAGTGTCATACATATTACAGAATTATTTCCATTTTTATATCAAAATTGACTTTATTTTTGTTGGCCAAGGATTTTGAAATATTATCTTAATATTTAAAAAAAAAAATATTATTGTGGAGGTAAAGAAGGGTTCTGCCCCACATAAAATTGGGCAATTAATAAAGCATCTACAATATTGATATTTCCATCCAAATTCACATCAGCAAGAGATTCATCGATATTCACAGGTTCTCCAACATAATATTGAGCGACTAATAAAGCATCAACAATATTAACAGCATTATCATGATTAACATCACCTAAAGCATAGGGATTTGTATCATCCAAGACATTTACAGTAACAATCGCACTTATTACAACATTACCTGCTTGATCAGAAACTTTGATATAATATTCATAAACTCCTATAGCTAAATTATCTAAATTAACAATAATTGGGTTAAGAGAGGACCAATCTTGCGTATCAATCAATATACCATTTTGATAAAGCTCATAAGTATCAGGATCATCATCTTGGCAATCCCATTGTATATTCATATTTGGAGTTCCAAAAATAAATTCAACATCATTAGGTTCTGAGACACTAGGTGGATTATCGACAACATTGGTAGGAGGATCTCCCCAACACAATACACCTTTATAATATACAGAAATTTTAAGGAAATTTTGGAATGAGGTGACTGATGAATCATAAGACCAATCATTAGTTTGATCAAACAATTGTTGAGCAACATCATCAAAAATTCTACATTGCATTTGCCCAGTTTCAGAATTTTGAGGAAAATTGTTTGCAACACCATCTCCACCTAACCAACTTGGTATTAATCCTCCTGTTGAGAAACTAATTTCAATATATTCAAAAGATTCTAGTGTCCCAGTTGAATAAGATATTTCACTTTGTCCTATATCTGCATAATCACTTACTCCAACAAGATTGCTTAATAACGGTTCAGATGTTAACCAATAGCGAATAGACACATCGCTTAATAATAAATCAACTTCATCATCATTAAAGAGATTCAAATCAAATCTTAGTCTATCTGATGAATCGGATGTGCTAGTACACCTATATTGCAAGCGTATATTTGCAGGAGGTGCTGATGATGTTATAACAGATATTTCATTAGATGGGTCTCCTTCATTATTGCTAGTATCTACAGCAGTAACTTTATAATAATAACGAGTGTCTGAGTTAAGGTTAATATCAACATAATTACTTCCAATACTCATTCCAATGTAAGAATCTTGATTACAAATAAACCCACTGGATAAACTCCGATATATATTATATTTTGACATATCTACTTCAAGATTGTCATTCCAATCTAACGAAATTGATTCATATGTAACTTCAATTTCTGATAATCCTTGAGGTGCACTTGGAGGATATGGATCCGGAGTTGAAGTTGTATCAGAAGCAACATCAGAAGGAATTCCTTCATTATCATTTATATCTACAGCAGTAATTTTATAGTAATATGTGGTTTCAGCTTCAAGATCTGTATCTGCATAAGTAAGCGTAGAAGATTGACCAACATAAGTATTAATATCACATTCAAAATCATCTTGTAAACTATGATAAATATTATAGTGTGATAAATCGGCTTCAATGTTTGCATTCCAATTGAGATTAATTTGGGCACTTCCTTTTACTTCAGTAGTGAGACCTGTTGGTTTTGATGGAGGTATGACATCTATATAGGGTTCATCACCCCAAATAAGGACGCTGTCTCGATATAAAGGAATTTTGTAGTTCTTACTAAATTCAGAAGTCAAGTCTTCATGAGAAAAGTCATTAGTAGGATCCCACGTACCAACAAAAGAAGGTGTGGAGTAAATTAACCCTATTTGCAGTTCTTTAGTGTTAGATAGTGCTACTCCTTCATAGCTGATATTTACATAATATATGTGATTCATTGCATCAAAAGGAATTAAATAGGGAGTAACTTTTCCTAGATTGTCTTGGTTGGTTGTCACCTCAAGATTAATATTATCTACACTATAACCTTGATCATAAACTTCACTTAAATCAATAAAATAGCGATACGATAACTGAGTTTCATAGTGAGGAGGATGAATTGCATGATTATTAATTTGAAATATAATATGTGAACGTTCATTATTATCCAATTCAATCTTTCCTTGTACATAATAGGCTTCAATAGGATCTTCTGGAGCAGGGAAAGGATCAGGCATTTGATCTGCGGTTCCAAAATATTTTCGCATTCCTGCCAAAGCACCTACAATAGCCGCATTATAATCGATTGACACTTCATTTTGAACATAATCATCAATAGCATCATTGTGTTGATCGTCAACCCCTGGTCCTCCAACTAATGCACCATAGAGCACATGTTTATGGAAAGGAGGATCAGTTAAAAATCCACTTTCAGAACCATGAGCTGCATCATGATGTGGGTGAATTGGTGAGGTTTCATCAATTCCTACAATATAACACCGATCAATTGGATTTGACCCTAATGCATAATTAATTTGACTTGCTCCAAAATCACGATATGCTGTATCATTTGTGTGTTCGTAATAGGTCAATGCACATAATGCAGCTGCAGTGGAATATCTTAATGATCCCCAATCAGTTAGATAAGCAAGACCACCAGGAGATTCAGTTATACCTGTCATCCAGAAATCTAAATTCACTTTAGCTTGATCTTTGAAAGCTTGATGGTCTAAAATACCACTAGCAGCAGCAAATACACCCCCCCAAACAGCATCCCAACAATGAGTCCATTGGTTAACCCAATTAATTCCATTATCTAGATCAGTGTCAGTATCTAATCCCATACATGTAGGACCAATAATTGTGAGGAATTCTTGATAGTAGAAATCTTCTTTAGTTGCTTCATATAACCATAAAGCACCCCATGCTAAATCATCCCAATAGGAGCCAGAAGGATAAAAAGGCATATTATCATCTGCCAATCCTAAATTTTCTCTTCCCAGAGTATAAAGATCTCGAGCGTGTTGTAAACAAGTCTCTGCATATGTTGAATCAACAGAATAGTAATTCAAATACATTAAAGCTAGGGATGCAGCAGTATTACCACACACATCAGAAGCAGGAGTTGAAGGAGTGACAACCGCAACATCTCGAGCACTTCGTTCATCTGTTTGCAATTCTGGAGGTCCCCAGTAATTGTGATCTTCTGATGATCCGACACTATAAACAAATTGATTTGGTTCGGGATGACACTTAATAAAGTAATCTGTTGCCCATTTTACTGCCCTTAAGAGCCATACATCTTGACCTGATTCTTCGTACTGATCTCGGAACTCATAGAATCCCCATCCGAGAGTAGAAGCAGCATATGCATTAGTTATTCCAAATTTAATATGATCTCCTGCATCATGATAACCTCCTGTCGCATCAATGTCCACAGTAGATCCATCTGATAAAGTGAGAGTTATGCTATCATTTTCATGACAATCTCCACGCCAGTTAAAGCGATTATTTTCAGTGACTTGATCTCCACACTGATTAGCATCATAGAATAATATTGTCCTTGACAATATATTCGCATAATTATAGAGGGAAGTTCCATCAGTATTCTGAAGGGGAATAGATTCCCAATTTCTTGCAGCGGATTGAATATTTTTATTTATCTTATCTATATCAGCTTTGTCAAGGTTTCCTACTGATATGAATAAAGGTGAAATAAAAATTAATATTAAAAATCCTATTTTAATTTGTGATTTTCGTTTTTTCATTTCCATTTTAATCGATTCCATGATATTCCTTAATTATATTTTATTGATCGAATTCTAGATACATATCATGAAAATTATTCTAAAGAAATGCATATTAGAAATAAAGTTATTTGAAAAAAAGCTTTAAATTTTCACAATATCGAGTTAAGAATTATAATGCAGATTATAAAAATACAATAGGAGCAATTTTTCAATACTTCAAGGCTAGTGAATCAATTTTTTTTTTTAATTGGAAAATTTTTAAAAAACTATGAGGGTACAAAACTATTTTAGTAAAAAAGCAAAAAATTTGATTTAAGCTAAAATGTTTTGTACCCTTGTTTTCTTGTTGGCGTGGCTTCTATTCGCCACGACGGAGAAAAACATGATATTACTCATGAATACAATATAAAAATATTGAAGATTGTATTACTTCATAGAATTTCATATATTCAAAAAAAAAAAAGATTATGTCATAAAAATTTAAAATTAATTTTCTTCCATCATTTCTGCAAACCATTTCATAGCTTTTTCATAAGATTTAGGCCAATGTTCTAAGTAAGGAGGACATTTAGCTTGCTCAATCACATCACTCATCGGAATATAAGGTTTTATGTCAATTACAGGAGTTTTATCAAATGCATCAATATATGGAACTTTAATAATTCCGTTTTGTTGATCGACTGATATAATTGGACATGCAGTCACTGCAATGGGATTCGGACGAAAAGGTGATCTAGTCGCAAAAACACCCATATTAGGAGTATTTTTCCCATAAAATGGAGGAAATTCTTTTTCAACAAGATTTGATCGAGATTTCAAATTATCATTTTCTTGAGCCCACCAAAAGATATGAACATGAGTATATTTATCTAATTCTATCAATCCATCTCGATAAGATTCATTAATTTCTATCGAAAATTGCATCTCTTTTTCATTACTACTAACTTTACCAATAGAATGAAGTATAAATTCATTTTTTTTCTTTACATTATTTGTCAAACGATATCACCATCTTTTAATTCTATATTGAGAATTTGAGATAAATATTGAATTTTTCAATAATATCATCAAATAACAAAACGAATTTTTTAATATAAAAAAACTGAATTTATTCAGAAAAAATAGGGAACTTAAATAGTTGCGATTATTATCAATAATTAGAATGAAAACTAATTCAAAGGATTATAATGTCGAAATCATAGATTCTCTACAATTAAAACTTTTAGGAGTTAATTTTTATGGTAATCCATTTCATTCTTCAAAAGGATGGACATATGAAAATGAAATTGGAATTTTATGGTCAAGATTTATGAAATTATCTCAAAAATACCAATTTCTTTTAGAAAAAATAAATAATGAAAAAAAATTTAAATATGAACTACATTACGAACCGGAAGAGTATAGTAAATCTCAAAAATATCATGTCTTTGTGGGTATATCTATTGAATTTTATGACGAAATACCC
>CAYPTZ010000123.1:0-8189 GCA_964413395.1 uncultured archaeon
TATATTGGGAAAGTACAGCTGGTGCTAAAATATTTTTTAATTTACCTATTTATGGAAAACCATATCCTCATCGTTGTGTTCCTAATACGACAAAAAAAATTTATTATAAAGAATCATTCCATGAACATCAAATTAAATTTATTAACAAAACATTTTATAATTGTCCAGTTTGTAATAAATCTCTAAAAACTGAAAATGCTTTGGAAATACATATAAAAGTGCTAAGCAAGCAAGATGACAACCATTCAAATTTTTTTAAGAATACTTTTGATTTGATAAATTGGGATGAAGATGATGAAGAGTTTGTAAATAATGAAGATTTATCCAAATATAAAAGTAAACATGATTTCAAGCATCTAGAAAAAAGATTTACTATAAAATCAAAGGATCCCAAAAAAAAAAAAAAATTTGAAAATTTATTTAAGAGAAAAGAGTAATAATATATTTGATTGTCAATTTGGCAATATGGAGAAATTCTAAATGCCTATTAATTTTGAAGCAATATTAACTGAACTTTTTAACAAGGGAATTGTAATTGCTGCTCTTGTTGCAAGAAGAAATGGAGAGATTGTCTACTGTTCATCGAATTGGTCTGCGGAAGCAAGTGATGTAGCTCAATGTATAAATAAATGGTTATCTCATTCTCAATTAACAACGTTACAAGGGATAAAATATTCGATATTAATGAATACAGATGAATATTTTTCTGGTGTCAATTTCAAAGAAAGAACCTTCTTATTAGGTGCAGCTTCACTTGATGAAAATGATAGATATTATGTATTAGGTTATGCACCTGCTGGAGTGGATGGGAAAAGTGCTTATGTTGATGTTGTAAGAGCTGCAAATCAGATGAGAGAAAATACTGGTACATATTTGGATGATAGTGTTAAATTGGGAAAATATGACTCTGATGATGTTGCAGGTGGTGCTCCTGCTGGAATTCAAGATTCAGCATTGAAACAAGAAATCGATGGTTTTGTACAATGGATTAAAGATCCAAACGGTCTCTCTGGATATATTCAATATTATTTGGATCAGAATGATCCTGGGGTTCTTCAGAAACTCTCTAAAGCATATAATGATTTTAGACAAGTGTTTGGTTTTTAATATTTTTTATAATCATTTTTATTCAATAACATAAAACTTATCAATTTCTTCTGCGAATTATAATTAAAATGGAATTAAAATTATATAAAATTACTAAGGATGAAATTATTTCTACAGAATATATTAGTCAAAACGATAATGCAATTGTGGTGGATGCAGAGAAAAAATCCATATTTCTTTATCGAAGTCCATATAGCTCTTCATTTGACCAATTTAGTTCTAAATTAGTATATGAAAGAATAATAAATAGATTTTTAAATCCAAATATATTTTTAATTACTTCACTAAAAGAATCATCTAAACCTGAAATAAATCAAATAAAAATATTCATTTCAGATCATTTCCAAAATAAAGGAAGGACAAAAATTAAAAATATCTTACAAAATCTCTTTTTATTCCAAACTATTAGAAATAGAATTGAAAAATATAAAAATTATGAAAATTCATTTTCCTTCAATTCTAAAATTTCAAATTCTTCTAAAATTTGGAAACTAAGCCTTTGGAATGCTATTCTTTCTGGATTTTTGATAATAGTTTTAATTTTTTCTCTATTTGGTGTCTTGATTCCAAATATTTTAAATCAATCAGATGATACAATTCTTATAAATTGGATAGAAAATTTCACGATTATTTTTGGAATAATATTATTAATCATAATAATAATTTTTGTAATTAATGTTATATTCACATTATTCCCGATGAAATTTCCAATTAAGCCAGAATTATATCAATATATGGTAGAAAATTCATCAAAAACAATTGAGAAAAAAGAATAATTTTTTTTATTTTTTATTTTTATCTGCGGAGACATTTTCTATGAAATAATTATGCGGAGACATTTTCTACAAATTTTAAATTGAAATCTTTTAAAATAGAATATAAGAATATGATAACAGGATTAAAAAAGCAATCCTACCAAGAAATTTGTGATAGATGTTCTGAATGTGGATCCAATAACCTACTATCTGATCAAACCCGTGGAGATTTGATATGTAGAAAATGTGGTTTAATATTGGAGTCTAACACTATTGATCAAGGTGCGGAATGGCGAGCATTTAATTCAAATGATATTAATAAAAAATCTAGAGTAGGTGCTCCAACATTACTCTCAATTCACGATAAAGGTCTTTCAACAACTATTGATTGGAGAGATAAGGATGCTTTTGGGAATAAATTATCCCCAAAAAATCGAGCTCAAGCCTATAAATTGCGAAAATGGCAAATTAGAATGCGAGTCCATTCATCTCTAGATAGAAATTTATCATTCGCTATGCGCGAATTAGACAGATTATGTTCTCAATTGGCAATTTCCAAAATAATCAAGGAGACTTCTGCAGTAATATATAGAAGGAGTGTTGAAAAGAATCTAATTAGAGGTCGTTCCATTGAATCAATGATTGCTGCATCAATTTATACTTCATGCCGTTTATTAAAAAATCCTCGTACATTGGATGAATTTGCAAATATTTCAAGAATCAATCGCCACGAATTAGGACGTTGTTTTAGAATAATACTTCGTGAATTGAATATTAAGATACCAACTGCAACACCAATTAGGTTTGTTTCTAGGCTGGCAAATGATCTAAAAATTTCTCCCCAATCTCAACTTGAGGCAATAAAAATTATTAAAAATGCAACTAGATTAGGTATTACTTCAGGAAAAGATCCTTGTGGAATAGCCGCTGCTTCAATCTATGTTGCAGCTCATAAAAATGGTGAGAAAAAGACTCAAAAAGAAATTGCTTTAGTTGCAAATATCACTGAGGTAACTGTCAGAAATAGATACAAAGAATTAATTAAATGCTTGAACATTAATATGAATGTATTAAATATGAACTAATTTTTTTTTTTTAAAATGCTTTAACTTTTTTAATTACTTGAGGTCTTTTTTTATATAAAATTCTATACCCACAATGTGGACATTTTATTCCTGGAAGTTGATTCAAATTTTCTTGAGTAACTTCCTTGTGACATTCTTTATTTGCACAAACATATACCATAATTGTTTAAATTTTATAATAAGTATAAATTTTGTGGTTTTATGAAATTAATAAAATATCTTTATACTTAGCAGACTTTTTTTTAATATCTATTAATAATTGATTATAATTTTCATTAATTAATGATATTTTTGGATTGTTTTCAATCGGCCATATTCCTAATATTCTATAATTGTTATCATCACATTTTCCAATAAATAGTCCTTTTTTCATTACTTTTTCATCATTTTTTATAGAATATAAAAATACAAAATATTGACTTATATTTATTTTAGAATTTTCTTTAAGAGAAATTATTTCTTTTATATTGCAAAAATTGTGACTTTTTTTTTTCCTTGATAAATCGTTTAAATGCAATAAAAAACTTGGAAAATCATCCAATATGTAATCTTCATTATTATGATAAAAAGTTAATTTAAAATCATCAAAATTGGCTTTTAAGAGGCCTTTAAAATATACTTTGTATATATAATTATAATTAATATTTTTCAAGATCATTACTCCAGTTTATAAAATTCTCTTCTTCTTTAAACTATGTTTTACTATTTATTTCAAGTTTTCTTCTTTAAATTTAGATATAAATATTTAAGCAATATTTTATCTAATTTACAATAGAGTGCAGAAAAAAAAGCTAAAAAATTTTCTAAAAATTAATGATCCCATTCACGGATTTATTTTATTTCCAGAAATAATACGAAAAATTGTTGATTCGAAAGTATTTCAAAGATTATTGAGAATTCGACAATTGTCTGGAACAAATCATGTTTTTCCTGGAGCAAATCATACTAGATTTGAACATAGTTTGGGTGTTGCAGCATTATCTCAACGTTTATTAAATACACTACGAGATATTCATAATTTAGATCTATCTCAAGACGAAATTAATGATGGGATTGTAGGTGCCTTATTACATGATATTGGTCATGGTCCATTTTCTCATAATTTTGAGAGTATTTTGATGGAAAAAGGAAAAGATCATGAAGATTTCTCCAAATGGTTAATTATTAAATCTGAAATTGGTGATATTCTTGAAAAATTGGGATTTAATAAAAATAAAATTTCAAATATTGCAACTGGAAAATCTTTTAACGAAAAAAATACAAATACTAATGATTTATTATTAAGTCAAGTAATAACAAGTGCTATAAATGTAGATTCTATGGACTATCTACTAAGAGACAATTATCATTGTGGTACTGCAGGTAGATCCATTGATATTGATAGATTAATATTATCTATTGATGTTGTTGAAAATAATTTTTTGGGGATTGATATTAATGCTCTTATTGCATTAGAGGGATATTTATTGTCTCGTATTAATTCATTTAGGACCATTTATTTTCATAAAACTTGTAGATCAGTACAATTAATGTTAACTAAAGCTATAAGATCTGTTATGGGTGATTTGAACTTAGATAATTTCCAAAATCCTGAAGAATACATTAGATGGGATGATTATACTTTATGGACCGAACTTATAAAAAATTCTAAATCAAGATCAATTATGCTTGACATTCAAAAAAGAAAATTTTTAAAGATGTGCTTTGAAACAAGAATAGAAATGTCTGAATACAATATTGATTGTATAAAATTCCAAAATTATTTATCGGAAATATCAAATATTCCCATTAATGAGATATTTATTGATATAGCAAGCAGTCCAAATGTTCCCTATAATCATATTAATGAAACAAGACCAAATGAGATTTTTACATTTAAGAAAGAAAATGATGGAACCAAAAATTTGGTGAAACTTGAAGAACATTCATCTTTCTTTAGACAATTCAAAGGGCACTTAAGAATAGTTAGAATTTATACTTCAAATGAAAACCGTCGAATTCTTACTGATGTTGCTGCAAAAATTCTTAAAAATGATTTTTTTAAATTTTTTTTTAATAAAGAATAATGCAAATTTTTTTTTCACTTCCTTCATTCCAATTTTTGTAATGCAAATTTCTGAAAAAAACAAACAAAGTAGAAAAACAAGAAATAAAGGAAGAACTAAAATGAAAATTCCATATCTTGGAAAAGTGTCTTTATTTTGGTGTAGAAATTGTAACCTACCTTTATTAGACGATTATTCATGTGAAAACTGTAACTCTTTAAAAGAAAAGGTAGATATTTCTCCTCCTGGTGATGTCAGGCCAGCATTTTGGAAAGATTATTATTTACTGCAAAATACTGTAAATTCTCAATTTGGATCTAATGTGGGGACGATTTTATTTTCAGAAAATAATATCGTTCTGCTAAATAGAATAGGTGGATTAGATAGAGTTGATGAAGTGATTATGCATGGAGAAGTTGTTGGGCTATTTCTATATAATCCAATATTTCAAAAATATCAATTTCATCCAAGATTAATTACTGGAAAATTAATTTACTATATTCAAAATGCTTTAAATATTTCACTTAGAAAACAGATTTGGATAAATAATGATGCATTACCTTTTATATTGTCTGGAAAATCTATTTTGGTACCTGGGACTTTAGAAATTTCGCCTGATATTAAGAAAGATGATTTTATTTTAATAATAAATTCTCAAAATCATAATTCTGAAGTAGAGAGCAATATAAAATCAGATTGTGTAGCTATTGGTGTTGCTCGCTCTGATTATAGTGAACTTATTTCACAAATTAGGACTGGATATGGGAATTTAGCAAAAAATAAAACAAAATTAAATAAAAACATTAAAGAAAAATTTATTGAAATTAAAAAAATGATATCAATATCTCACGATATTATCAGAAAATCAGAAAATTTAATTTCTAATAAAGAGAATTTTATGAATTATATAAAAATCAAACTCAAAAATGTTTATGAAGCAAATATCTCTTTTATTAAAAAGCAAATTGAAAAATCAGTCAAATTTATATTGACAACTATAAAAAGCATCAACAAACCAATTGCTGTTGCATATTCTGGAGGAAAAGATAGTCTATGTACGTTATTACTAGTTTGGAAGGCCATAGGCCCAAAATTCAAAGTATTTTTTGCAAATACTGGTCTTGAGCTCCCAGAAGTTGAAGATAATGTCCAATTAGTTACAAAAGCTCTAGGAATACACGAGAATTTGATAATCAAAAATGCAAATGACACATTTTGGAATATTTTAGAATCATTTGGTCCTCCCGGGAGAGATTACAGATATTGCTGTCATAGTTTAAAAGCTCAACAAATCACAGAAATAATTAATACTATTTACAATGGTGAAAAAGTATTAACATTTTTAGGACAACGTCAATATGAATCACTAAATCGTTCTAAATCAAAATTAATATACACAAATTCATTTATCCCTCTTCAAATTGCTGCAACACCTATTAAGACATGGAATGCCTTATTACTTTGGCTATTTGTATTATTTGAACCAATATTTGGTAATGATTCAAAAGAAAAAATAAATATCCCTATCAATCCCCTCTATTTTGAAGGTCATGAAAGACTTGGATGCTATTTATGCCCTGCTTCCAACTTATCTTCTTTTAAATTAATAAAGGAATCTCATCCCAAAAGATATAAAAAATGGTTTGATTACCTAAATAAATATTCAGAGAAATTTAATTTACCAAAAGAATGGATTGAATTAGGATTATGGAGATTTAAAAAATTTAGTCCTCAATGGAAAAATTTAATTCAAGAATTAAATATTCCAATCAATTTTCAATCCAATGATTTTTCTACTCCTTTAAATTTAACAATTTCTAAAGGTTTTTCACCATGCATTCAATCAGGTTATTCAATAAAAGGAAGGTTTTCACAACCTCTTAATTTAATCAACATATCTAATATTATATCTTCAATATCAAATAATTATGATTACGATGAAGAATTAAATGTAATTACAATACAATCTCAATTTAAATTACAAGATTATCGTTATAATTTATTTTCTGATGGTTCCTTTATACTTCTTGTTCAAAAAAAAGATTTTGATTATGTGAAATTTCTAAAACTAATAGTTTCAAATGTTTTAAGATCAATTTATTGTAATCAATGTAAAACGTGTATTTCAATATGTCCAAATCAAGCCATAAAACTTAATGAAGCTAGTATCTTTATTGATGAAAATTTATGCAATCAATGTTTAACTTGCGTGACGCATTGTCCCTTATATCAAATGAGTAAAAAACTTATTGAAGGCTTGAATAATTTATAAAGAAAGAAACCATTTTAGTAAATAGGAAAGTGTTTTAGCCAATAAATGATTAAATTTTATAATTTGTTTTGATCTCGAGTAATTGTCTGTGTGAGTATAAAAGTGTCGTCGAATTGGATTTTCAAAGTGGTTGTTGCCGGAGCTGGTGGAGTTGGAAAAACAGCATTAATTGAACGTTATGTCACAGGGTCATTTATAGAAGATCATAAAATGACTATTGGTGCACAATTTAGTGTAAAAGATGTTGTTTTAGATACAGATGAACATGTTCGTATGCAGCTGTGGGATTTTGCCGGGGAAGAACGTTTTAGATTTTTATTGGGTGACTATTGTAGAGGTGCGAGTGGAGCTTTTATTTGTTATGATATTACCGATTATGCTACATTTGAGCAGATTCCAGAATGGTTAAGAATTATTAGAGAAAATGCAGGTATGGTTCCAATTATTTTAGTAGGAAATAAATACGATCTCAAGAACCATGAAGTTGAGATTAAAGCTGCTGAAGAATATTCCGAAAATGCTCGGTGCTTAATGAATGTTATGTGTTCATCAAAAATGGATTTAAATATTGAACCTATGTTTAGTGCAATGGCAAAATGGTTAATTTACTACGCAAAACAGGTTGAAGAATAATTTTTTACATCTTTTTCAATAAGACTCAAGATATTAATACTTAACTAGGAATATAATTATATGATTATTATAATTGGTTCTAAAAATCCTATCAAAATCCTAGCAGTTAAGAATGAATTTAATATTTTTTATCCCAATAAAGATAAAAAATATTTATCTTTTTATTCAAAATCTGAAGTTGCAAACCAACCCATTGGAATAGAGCAATTATCAAATGGAGCAATAAATCGGGCTAAATATGCTCTAGAGTTATTCAATGATAATGATAAAATGAAAATAAAAAAAAAAAATG
>CAYPTZ010000124.1:0-8188 GCA_964413395.1 uncultured archaeon
TGATGGTATTATTCGTGCCATCTCCCCAATCAACCAGAAAGTTATAAGTACCACTTGATTGTAAGGGTAACATTATTTGATTAGCAGCACTCGAAGTAAAATTGATATTCGTTGTATCCCACACTGAAATAAATGCCGTTAGATCTGCTGCAGATTTCACTGAAACTTTTTTTTCAGAATAATCATAACTGTTTTCATTATCTACCTGTATAGGACTATTACTGGTAGATATCAGAAGTACAGAGAATAAAAATAAACAAGATAAAAATCTTTTCTCCGTAATTCCAGATATAAACGAAGTTTTTTCTTTTTTGGTTTTCATTTTTCAAACCTATAGTAGATCTTAATTTTTTAAGGTTTAAAGAGAATAAGTAGAAAAGCTAAATTTGCTTACATTTTTGTCATTCCATTAAATTTTATATCTAGCAATGAATTAAAAATGTGAATTTAGTCTAATCCACATCCAATTTATTTTTTTATTTATTAAAGATATGATTAAGTAATATAATTTCTTTCTAAAAAATAAAAAGTATATTTCAAGTAACGGGAATATTATGCATCTAATTTTGATTTTGGGAAGTTTACTTATATATTCACTTTTTAGGATTTCAGATGTAATTGATCTTGGATTATTATTTTAATCAAAACAAAAGATATTAAGAAAAATCATTATTTTTGCTCTTTTCATTCAATCTTTCTTTTCTTTAAAAAGAGGATCCATTAATTGGATTTCCTTGAAGATTCAAAAAATTAATCCTTAATTTTTTATGGAAATTATCAGGAAGTTCTAATATTTTGTTATTCTTTAAATTTAACTTCTTAAGATTTGTTAAATTGATGATAGTATCAGGGAGAAATGTCAATTGATTATGACGGAGATTTAATTCAGAGAGATTTTCTAAATTTCCAATAGTTTCTGGAAGATTTGATAATATATTATTTCTTAAATTTAAATTTTTTAAATTTTTTAGATTTTCAATAGAATCTGGTAACGAGGTAAGAGTATTATTTTCAAGATTCAATTTTAAAAGAGATGATAAAAAGCATATCGAATTTGGAAAAATTTCAAATTTATTATCGCGTACATTCAACTCGACCATATTTGTACATAATTTTATCGAAATGGGTAAATTGTGAAGATTATTATGTTTAAGGTTGCATATTCTTAATTGTGCTAAATTGCCAATAGTTTCAGGTAGAGAGAGAAGCTGATTAGATTTGATAATTATTGTAACGAGATTATCTAGATTTCCAATTGAATTGGGGAGATTTTCAAGGTCATTATGATGTATATCTAATTGTTGTAATAATTTTAAATATCCAATTGTTGGGGGGATTTTTTTTATTTTATTTGAATTTAGAATAAGATTTTTCAAATTTATTAATTTCTTTAAGGAGTTTGGAAGATCAATTATTTGATTGTGACTGATATCTAGTTTCGAAAGTTTTTGGAATTTATTAGTGAATTCTGGAAGAAAAGAAATTTGATTATTATGTAATATTAATTCTTCAATATAATTTAAATCAAAAAGTGAAGAAGGTATTTTTTTTATCAAATTTCGTGAAAGATTGAGATGTTTTATTAGAGATAGGTTTTGTATCGAGTCATGAATTATAGTAATTCTATTTTTGTGTAAATACAGATATTCTAAGTTCTTTAAATTCCCAATTGACTCAGGAATGTTCGTAAAATGATTTTTCCCTAAGGATAGAGTTTTTAGGCAAGTGAGAGAATCGAAATTATGAGGTAAAATTGAAAGCCTATTATTTAAAAGAGACAAAAATTGAATATCTTTAAGTTCCAATATCTCTTGGGGAAAAATCGTAAGATTTTGATTATGAAGGGCCAATTTTATAATTCTAGATTTGTAAACGACGCATCCTACTTCATCAGTAACAATATTTGATTTAATAGGAATTTTCTTTTTTATCTTCCTTTCAATTCTTAATAAAACAGAATAATCCTTTTCATCTATTGGAATTAAATTCTCACAATTTCTAATTTGCACACACATTTACCTTTATTTTTTGAAAATTAATTTTTAAACATAAATAAAGTATCAATTAAAATACAAGAGATGTTCATTGAAAATTTCTTATGAATTAAAAGTATTCAGGTCGCTTTTGCGAATCATTAAATTTATTTTGATTTTTAATATCAAGAATTGAATTATAATTATTGGTGAGATTAAAATAGTAAAGTAAAATCATGGTCAAAATTATGATAAAAATTCCCCAGAAAATGTTAAAATTTCTAGTAAACATCAATAAACTCATAACAAAAATTACTAAATATCCCAAAAATCTAAGTATAATTTCAAAATAATATTTATTCTGAATTTTTTTCGACCCCTCTTGTGATAATCCATAAAAATGTTTGGGACATAATCCAGAATGAAAACAGCTTTCACATAATCGTTTTCCACAATATGAACATTTTTTTTGTCGTTTGAAAACAGTAAAATGGAATGTTCTGCCACAAATTTCACAATCAAAAAATAGTTTTCGAAGAAAGGAAGTATTCAAAGGCACATATTGACTTAATTTTTGAAATTAAAAAAATTTACCATCAACAAATCAAATAGTTAAAAAAAAAAAATAGTTTTGAAGAATGAAAATGAGAAAAAAGGACAATATCGAATATACTATTTATTTATTACATAATAAAAATTTGATATCTTATAATTTTTGATTGGATAGATAAAAAATTGAATGAAGCAACTCGTAATAAAGTATTTTGGGTATTTAATATCTACCATTTTGTCAATGATGCTATTGTTTTTCTTTTACCCGCCATTATGAAAAATTATTTCAGTGAATTTGGATTAAATCATACACAAACAGATATCTTATTTATTGTGCATGTTATTTTAATTGTATCTACCCAAATTTTAGTAGGATATTTAGCAGATAAAAGCTATGAATCAAAACTCTTTATTATTGGTTCAATAATTACAACAATTTCCACACTTTCAATGTTCTTGTCTCAAAATTTCAATTCACTATTATTATTAATTATCTTTAATGGGATTGGACTTGGATTTATCCATGCATTAATTTATGTAACAGGATCAAAATTATTTCCCAAAGATCGAGAAAGAAAAATGGCAATTCAAGCTTCTGTTGGAGATCTAGGTAAAATGCTTGGAATATTGACTGCAGTGTTAGTTGAAATAATTAATCCAAATCAATGGCGATTACCTCTTTTAATTTGGGGGACTTTATGTATAAGTGTTATCATTTTTGGAATTAAATATTTACCAAACATCTCCTTTAAAAGTTTAAATGCAAATCTTGATGATTTTCAGAATATTAGCGAGGTAAATAATAACTATGATAAAAATGATAAAAATAATTCAATAAATCAATCAAATACAAAATTCTTTTCAAAAGAAATTATTCTTTTACTACTCCTATTTTCATTCTATAGTGGAACTTTCGATGTAATAATTAAACATCTTACTATTTTCTTTCAAAATGAACGAAATGGATTATCATCTCAATATTCTACATTATTGCTAGCTGTAACAATGGGAATAGGAACAATTGGTGTATATCTTTCAGGAAAAATAAAGACTTTTCTTGGATTAAAAAAATTTATTACTATTTTATTTTCTATCAACTTATTCGCTATGATTCTCTTTTTGATTCTAAATTTGGATAATTTATTTGTTGATATAATATTTTGTGCAATATTTGGATATTGTATTTTATCTATATATGTTGGAATTCAATCAGAATTATCCTTTTATGTGCATTTTAAAAATTTGGGTTTAGGATTTAGTGTATTATTTGGTGCTGGTTGGTTAGGTGGTGCATTGTGGTTAGCTATTGCTGGACCAATGGCAGATTTAATCGATTCTGAACTGATGTATTTCTATTTAGGAATATTTTTAACAGTTATCACTATCATCCTGAGTCAATTCATACCTGAGCGGAAAACAAATCAAGTTCTTTAATAACTTTTTTTTAAATCGTTAATATTGTCGAAAGTAAAAGAATTAAAATGTAAATTGAAAGTCAGACCTATCTTCTGGACTTTTTCCGAAAAGTTCCTCCAATTGTAATTCATATAAAATAAATTTATCATCTTCATAAGATTTATAGAAATCTTTAAACCATTCAATTTTCTCAGAAATTTTTTTTTTGATAGTCCTATCATCAATTATAATTGCTTTTCCACGCCCTCGAATTAACCCAGGATTATTTACTTTAGGCCAATTAATAGAAAATTCAAAATTCTGGTTTTTTTCGAATTCCTTTATTTTATTTCTCCCTTTTAACGTTGCTATCCATAATTTATTGTCGATATATAGGGTTCCCATAGGGCTTAATCGTGGTTGATTGTTTGAGATGGAAGCTAAATGCATAATTGGTCCTGTTTTTAAAAATTCTTTGATCTTTTCATATTTCATCATTATCACATAAACACTATCTTAGTATTTTCTTGAATAAAATTAATGTAGAAAGACTTTATTTTAAAAATCTATGGCTATTAGATGAGTAAGAGCTTGGTTTTCTGAAGGAATTAGTGTAATATATGATTTATTAAAAGATGAAAAAAAAAAAGAATAACAAATTAAATAAGAAAATAAGATTTCTTACCAGTGGCCTTGGGCAATCATTGCTTTGGCTACTTTCATGAAACCAGCAATATTTGCACCTAAGACATAATTTCCAGCATGTCCATATTCTTTTGAAGCTTGATATGCTGCATTATGAATATTGATCATGATGTTATGAAGTCTTTCATCAACTTTTTCAGCAGTCCAATAATCAAAACTGGCATTTTGCATCATTTCTATACCGGATGTGGCAACACCGCCTGCGTTAGCAGCTTTACCTGGTGCAAAAGCTACACCTGCATCAATAAATAATTTGGTTGCTTCTAATGTAGTAGGCATATTTGCACCTTCTGAAACTGCAATAATTCCATTTTCGATTAATTTTTGTGCATCTGCTGCATCAATTTCATTTTGAGTGGCACATGGCATAGCGATATCTGCTTTTACTTCCCAAGGTCGTTTACCAGCATGATATTCACATCCAAATTTATCTGCATATTCACTAATTCGTCCTCGTTGAACTTGTTTTAAATCAAGGAAGAATTGATATTTTTCACCAGTTATTCCATCAGCATCATAAATGTAACCTGATGAATCAGAAAGAGTGACACATTTTGCACCTAATTGATTGCATTTGGCTACAGCATATTGAGCCACATTTCCAGATCCAGAAACTGCAACAATTTTATTTTTGAATGAATCTCCTTTCACTTTTAACATTTCTTCAGCAAAATATGTTGCACCATATCCGGTAGCTTCTGGCCGAATCAAAGATCCGCCCCATTCTAATCCTTTTCCGGTAAGTACTCCAGAGAAGTCTTGAGTTATTTTTTTATATTGACCATACATATAACCTATTTCTCTTCCACCAACACCTATATCACCAGCTGGAACATCTACTTGAGGTCCTATATGTCGATATAATTCAGACATAAAAGATTGACAGAAGGCCATAACTTCATTATCTGATTTTCCTTTAGGATCGAAGTCGGATCCACCTTTTCCACCACCCATTGAGAGGCCTGTTAATGAATTTTTAAAGATCTGTTCAAATCCTAAGAATTTTACAATTCCAATATAAACGCTAGGATGGAATCTTAATCCTCCTTTATAAGGTCCAATAGCAGAGTTAAATTGAACACGGAATCCTCGATTTACTTGGATTTCCCCACTATCATCTACCCATGGGACTCGAAAGATAAGTTGTCTTTCAGGTTCGGTAATTCGTTCAAGAATTTTTTGTTTTTCAAAACTAGGATTTTTTTCAAAGACAGGGCCTAAGCTTTCGAATACTTCTTTAACTGCTTGAAGGAATTCGACTTGTCCTTGATTTTTTTTTGCAACGATATCGTATACTTTTTCTGTGTATGAAGCCATTTATTAATCACTAACCATATTGAGAAATTCTCTAAGTTATTTAATGAAAAATAATTTATAAAATTTCCATAAATATATTGTTAAAATATAATGCATTTGCTTTACAATCATAGAAAAAACTATCTGAATCTAACTATCTTAAGAAATTAATCTCAAATAGAAGAGCATAGGGCAGATGGAGTGAGTAAAATATAAGTAATACTTATATTTGTGGGTCATCTTGCCCATTTTTATAAAGCTATAATATTACAATTTGTTCTATTCAATTTAAATTCTTTCAATAAACAAAATTGATTTATAAAAAATTGATTAAAAAACTTAAAGAAAGTTGTTGATTTTTTAATGTTAAGAGAATTTAAGGTTTTATAAAATGGATGAAGAAAATATTTCAAAAATCTTAATGTTGATGGCACATCGAGGATTTATTTGGGGGCCATCTCCTGAGATATATAATCCTATAAAAGGTTCTTATGTGCTAGGACCATTAGGAAAGCAAATGAAAAATAATTTAGAACGATATATGAGAAAAAACTTTCAAAAGAATAGTTTTGGGGAAGTTCAATGTCCTCTAATTGGGCCTGAAATTGTTTGGAAGGCATCTGGCCATGTTGACCGATTTTTTGATTATATTATTCAATGTACCAATCCTAAATGTAATAATATTCATCGAGTAGACACAATGCTCGAACAAATGGGATATGTTCTAACAGATAATTCTGTGAAAGCTCTCACTAAAATAATTACTGATAATAATATTACTTGTCCAGATTGTGAAGAAGCTCTAGGCGAAATCACAACTCAAAATTTGATGGTTACCTCCAAATTAGGATTTCCTGCATCAGAATTTATACTCCGCCCTGAAACTGCAACTACAACTTATCTTACATTTCCTCGTTTATATAAGTATTATCGAACAAATCTCCCAATTTATGTATTTCAAATGGGTTATGCTTTTAGAAATGAAATCTCTCCGCGTAATATGTTGTTACGTACTCGTGAATTTGAACAGTGTGAAGGTCAAATTTTTATAACCCCTAACCAAGAAATGAATTTTGAATTATTTGAAGAGAATAAGGATAAAAAAATAGTTTTATGGCCTGCAGAATTACAGGAAAAAAATGATTCAAATATCCTCACTGTTTCTATACAAGAGGCAGTGGATAAAAAGATACTCCAGAAACCTGCTTATGCTTGGTTGTTGTATCTTGCTTATGATATGGTTGTGAATTTGCAAATTCCTAAAGAAAATATTCGACTTCGCCAACATAAAAAAGATGAAATGGCCCATTATGCCCATGATGCTTGGGATCTTGAAATTAATTCAAAATTATATGGATGGACAGAAGTGTGTGGTATTCATGATAGAGGGGATTATGATTTAAGTAATCATAGAAAATTTTCAAAGAAAAAACAGTTATTAGTTCCAGGAGATATGAAAGGAGAAAAAATAATCCCTAATATTCTTGAAATTGCTTTTGGCTTAGGGCGTTTATTTTTCTTTACATTAGAGCAGGCATTTAAATTTGAAGAAGAAAGAAATATTTTAGATTTACCCATTCAAATAACTCCAGTTCCATTTGCAGTATTTCCATTAATGAAAAAACCGAAAGAACTTCAAGTAATTGCAAAAAAAATATTTGGTGAACTTATTGATAATGATTTAGGGGCAATTTTTGATTCTTCAGGCTCTATTGGAAAAAGATATAGACGAACAGAAGAAATTGGTGTTAGATATGCATTTACTATTGATCATCAAACGTTAGAAGATAATACAATTACAATTAGAAATATTGAGGATATGTCTCAAAAGCGTATTAATAAGGAAAATCTTATTGATATTGCCTTTAAGTTGGTACACGGCTCTTTATCATATGATGAAATAGAAGATCTATCAAAATCTGAATAAAAGGTAGATATTGTGTATAAGCTAAAAGAAAAAAGTTTAATGAACCAAAATTGTGTGCAATATGTAATTGTGTTTACTTTTTTTGATTTCAATATTGATTTAAATTTATTGTTCCTATTGTAAATATATTAAGTATTAGAAAATAATGAATAATAATTTCTAGATTTGAGGTTAATTGAAAATAAAAAAAATAAGAAATTATCAATAATGTATTATATAATGCTAAATATTTACAAAAAGGAAAAAAGAGGTTATTAGAAGTTAATTCATAACCTTATAGACTGGAGTGCGACAAGATGCTCTATAACTGAATTTAGGACCCAAATCACAAAATTTGGAA